>JAFSXQ010000288.1 GCA_017444005.1 Bacteroidaceae bacterium
GACAGGGCAGCCGCTCCCTGCGCCATCATCTTCTCGCGAGGGCGCTCGTCCAGTGGCAGGTCTTTGATATTGACTTTCATTCGTTGTTTTTCTTGTCGGCTAATTTTACTAATTCAACTAATCGTATTCGTTTCATTCGACGAATTCGCCGACAACCTATTCCATTTGTGACTACAGGGAATACGCTGCGTTTCCAAGGAATTGTTTCCAAAGTTTATCAGCAGTCCCAATTGCATATTGCTTGCCTTCAGATAATTATAAACTTGTGCATAGTATTCGTCAACAATATCATTTACGGCTTTCAACTCAACAATAATCTTATCATAGCATACAAAATCTGCCCTAAATTCTTTTTTTAACTCCATGCCTTTATATTCAATTCGAAAGACTTTCTCACGTTCATATGGTATTCCACGTAATTTGAATTCCAGTTCCAGCGCTTCTTGGTACACGGCTTCGGTATATCCACATCCAATTATATTGTGTACCTCCATTGCAGCACCTACAATTCTGTATGATTCTTCTTTATATAATAGAGTCTTTTCCATATATTGAATATTCATTCTCCCGATCTATTTCCTTTCTTGTCGGCCAATTTAACTAATTCAACTAATCATATTCGTTTCATTCGACGAATTCGCCGACAACGTTATTTATAGAACGTTTTCTTGAAGGCTTGCAGTTCCTCGTTTCGCCCGCAGATGCAGCGGAGCCACCAGGCACGCAGGAAACCCGAGCCGTAGCCCGTGAGTTGGATGAAGGAGGCGGGTATGGAGAGCAGGCCTACCCGCAGGCTGCGGTTGCGTAGCGAGGAGTCGACGAGTATCAGGAGCATGTAGAGCAGCAGGGGCGCACAGGCCAGCGCCATGAGGGCCACACCGAAGCAGGCGACCACTGGCCCCATGTTGCAGCCCGATGTGCCACAACTGCCAGCCCACCAGCCAAGGCCCGCAAACAGGAGGCCCGTCAGGAAGATGGCCACCAGCACAGCCACGCCCACCGTGAACACGGCCGGCAGCAGATGCACCAGTTTCAGGCTCTCGGGGTACTTCTTGTAGAGGTTGATGCGGGCGATGCCGCTGTTGTGCACCTGGCGGAAGAACTTGCGGAAGTCGGTACGGCGTTTGTGCCACACCCATGCCTCGGGGAACAGCCGACAACGGGCACCCGACTTGAAAATGCGGATGCTGAAGTCGATGTCCTCGCCAAAGCGCATGTTGGAGAACCCGCCAAGTTGCTCGTAGAGCGACTTCTGGATACCCATGTTGAAGGAACGCGGATAAAACTTATCCAGTTTTTTCTTACCACCGCGAATGCCGCCGGTGGTGAAGAACGAGGTCATCGAGTAGTTGATGGCCTTCTGCACGGGGGTGAAACTCTCGTGGGCACGGTCGGGACCGCCGAAGGCTTCGCAAGGCTTCCGGGTCAATTCCTTGTCCACCTCTGCCAAATAACCATCAGGCAGCACCACATCGCTGTCCAGCACGATAAGGTACTCTCCCCTGCTGCGCTCGGCACCATAGTTACGCGACTGCCCGGGACCGGAGTTCGGCTTCTCGAAGTACTGCACATCGAGGCGGTCGGCATAGCGACGGACGACATCTTCGCAACGCACCTCCGAGCCGTCCTCCACAATGACGACCTCGAAGTCCCTGCACGTCTGCCGGGTCAGGCTCTCCAGCAGTTCGTCCACCTCATCGGGGCGGTTGAATACGGGTACAATGATGGAATATTTCATACCTTTTCTTTGCATTTATGGAACAAAGATAGTGCAAAGCAGGCACAATGCCAAATAATTGGGCACAAAAAAGATGAAAGGCGCACCATTCGGCACGCCTTTCTGTCTATGATGCACAAAGAATATTAATACTGACTATAATGGTCCAGTTCCTCCTTCATCCATTCGAAATACTGACGAATTTCAGCCTTCGACGTACCCTGCCAGCGTTCGGTCTCATCGCAAATAATAGACTTGCCATCCTTCTTGTACTTGGCCCATTCATCAGGCATGTCGGCATACTCAGCCTTGTAAGCCTCCCAAGCCGTATTTGCAGCACTGCTGCTGTTATAGGTTTCCGTCTCAAGCATCTTGGTGCACAGGTCGTTGCTGTCGAAGGTTGCCTCCAACGTGTACTTGTAGTAGGAAGTCTTGGCGGTCAGCGTCAGTTTGTTGCCGCTCTCAGTGATACCGCTCTTGATTTCCATATTCTCGGGGTCGTTTTCGTCGTCGTCACCGCAAGACGTCATTACAGCAGCACCTGCGAACAAGCACAGGCAAAGGCTCATCAGATAGAAAACTTTTTCATTGTGTTTTGGTTTTTAATGAGTTAATAAATGAGTTAATGTATGTTAACGGTGACAAAGGTATCATATTCTTCTCATCTATGCAAATAATATGTACTATTTTTCATCATTAGGTGTGAAAGTCCACCTATTTGAGTAATATTTGCCTGCCATTCACCACGTAAACGCCTGATTGACGCGGACGTTTCGTCAGTCGCTGACCGCTGAGAGTGTATATCTCGGCATTGTCCAGTTCGCGGGCATGGATGCTCATCACACCGTCGGCAGCAGGAGCCACCACCAGGATGCCCTCCGACAGGCGGCTGGTGTCCCACGTCAGGCCGAGTGTGGCATTGGGCGAACCGAGTTCGAATTCCAGGTTATTGCTTATTTCAATCTTGGCGGCATCGAACAACTTCAGTTCGTCACCCACGCTCAGTTCCAGGCCTTCCTTGGTCTTCACGACAAGTTTGCCGACCAACTTCAGCGTACCGATGCCCGTGAACTTGCCGTAGGAGGTCTTTGTGCCGACGTAGGTCTGGATGGTACCATTCACGGTTACGTTCTTGTCGCTGAACTTGAGTTGGCCGGAAGCGTTGTCCTCGGCAATGCCGCTGCGCAGGACGCCGCCCTTGGCTACGGTGACGGCGGAGTTGCCCAGCGTGCCGCGTCCGCTCAGCGTAGCGCCATTGGCAACGGTCAGTGCGGCCGTACCCAGCATGATGTCGGTCTTGCTATTGTTCAGGCAGAGTTCACCGGCCTTCACCTGGCAGGCGCCGCCGAAGTTTCCGCTACCCGTGAAGGTCATCTTGCACGTGCCCACCTTGTTGAAAAGGGTCTTGTTGCTGCCACCGCCGTCGGCAAACGTACCGGCGAAGGTGAAATCGTGACCGTCGGAGTTACCGATGTTCCACGTATTGTTACCACTGACAGCACTGCTGTTTTGGAAGTTGGCCACCGGATGGTTCAGCGAACCGCTGCCCGTAACGGCACCGATGGTCATGGCTTTAGCCACGTTTGTCACGCCACATCCAGCCGCAATGTCGAGTGTGCCGTGAGGCATACCCGTGGTGCAGTCGAAGGGCAACCAGATGCTGGTGTTCGTATGCTTGACGGTTCCCTCGAACTTCGACCAGTCGCCCGAGATGCGGACGCGGCTGACGGTGTTGCGCGGAACAACGGTCAGCGTGCCTTCGCCCGTCAGTTTGTTTGTGTAGTTGGTGTAGTACGTATTGGTCAGTTGCCACGTACCCGACTTGCCCTTGGGCACGACGATGGCGTGCGTGGTGCTCTGCGTGTCGTCCCACAGCGTACCGCTCTGGAAGACGATGGTCTTGGCAGCATTGCCGTTGCGCTCGGCCACAGCACCGCCATTGATGACCAGCGTGTCCAGCGAACTGTTCGTCTGGAAGCAGAGCAACGTGCCGGCACCCTTCTTCTCCAGGCGGGTTCCGACGATAGCCTTTTCGGCATTGAAGTCAGCCGAGTTGTTGATGACACCGCCCTCGGGAGTGCGCAGGCGAATGGGGGTACCCATAGTGACTGCGGCTGTCGTCTGCAACGTGGCCCCGTTCTCGATGATGAACTTCTGGTTCGAGGTGTTCACGGCACCCAGGTTGCCATAGGCCTTCGTGTCGTTCGACAACGTGCTCACCTTCACCGTACCGCCGCTGATGATGGTTGCACCGGTGTAGGTGTTATCGTTCGAGATGGTAAGCGTACCCGTGCCCTGCTTAACCAGCGAAGCACCGCCCGTCAGCGAGCCGGTTCCGTTGAAGGTATAGGCCTTCGACGAGTTCACGATGACGGTGTCGGGGTCGAGTTCGCCTGTCAAGGCAACGGTGAACTTCGTGGCAGCATCGTCGAAGATGACCTTATCGCCTGTGACGAAGATGTCCTTCTCGCCCTCGATGCTCTGGAAGTTCTCGGCATCGGCGTAGTTCCAGGTCGTGCTCTCGCTACCCGTCCAGTAGACGGTGCCCGGATCACGGATGCCCTCGATGCTCAGGTAGAGTTTGCCATCCTCCATGAGCAACTTGGCCTTCTGGCTGGCGATACCCTCAATCTTGATATTGGCAATGTCGCCCGTCACAGTCCCGACCTCACCTATCAGATACTTGCCCGGTGCCAGTTGCAGAGAACCGTCCACGCCATGCACGACGACTTCCAGGACCGGCGTCAGATAGGCAGGTCCCCACTGCTGCCATACGGTGGAGGTCTTGGCCTCGATGTTCAGCAGTTTGGCGTTTATCTGGTCTGTCTTCAGCCCGTCGCTGTAGGCATTCAGTTTCAGGCGCGAGCCGAAGCCCAGCATCAGCGAGTCGGTGTTCACCACGCCCGTGGGGCAGACGGTTGCGCCATAGTCGGCCTTGATGCAGCGGAAGGTGCCGCCGTTGGTGTTGAGTGTCGTATGGCGGTTCAGCCACAGCGCGCTCTGCTTCAGTGTGCCGTCGAACGAGAGCGTACCGGCCCATACGTTGGTGGGACCCGTATAGGTCATGTCCACCCTCGGCAAGACGAGGATGCCGTCGCCCTGCTTGGCCAGCGTCATGCCGCCAGTGAAGGCGCCGCCCTCTACGGTACAAGTATAATAAGTATAGTTGATGACAGCCGTACCATCGGTCTTGTTGCTGTTGGTGCCTTGTACCCACGAGGGAACATTGAACGTGGCCACGTCGGGATTAGCCCCGTCGGCAACGGTTATCCGGGTGTCGTTGGTCTCGCAGACGATGACGTGCTGCCCTTGGTTGGCCGCAGAGATGCTGCCGCCGTTCGGGATTTCCGTGCGACCCGTCATGGTGTATGGAGGAGGCGCTACGGTAATGCCCTCCATCTGTCCGAGGAAGTAACTCTTGTGAGGCGGCTGGTTGTAGCCTACACACTGCCAAACCATAGCGTTGCGATACTGGTGGTCGTGCCACAGGGTCGGGATGCGATAGGTCGTGGGCAGGGGCGTCGTGTAGATGCGGATGTAGGCGTTGTCGCTCGTACGCACTACGATTTCCTCGCGCCAGTCGCCGATGATGTCACCCTGGGCGTTGGGATTGTTCTTCGAGTCGTTGTTCAGGGCGCAGCCGCTCGACTGGAACACGCGCCCGCCTGTCGTCGTCCAAACAACGGCATCGCGCATGGTGCCCGGGCTGTCCAGAATGCCCTCAATGAGGTCGCCCGTCCAGTAGATGCGGTTGTTCAGATGGCTCCAGAAAAGGCCATCGTTCGTGCCACCTGTACCAGGCACACCGCTACCCGTGAGTTCCTTGTCGGCGACGGAGGAGATGAGTCCCGTGTTGACGCTTCGTCCCATGCAGCCAGGGAAGTTGTTGGAGAAGTTACCCATCAGGCCACGACCGTCGTCGGTGGTTCCCTTCGAGCGATAATAGATTTTCGATGTCGTGGCGTTGCGGTAGTTCATGTTGGGTTCGTCTTCGTTGCAGGCAAAGAACTCCAGCCCCTTGCGATAGGGGTCGAAGTCGCCGCAGTGCTGGGCATCGCCGTGTCCCAGACCCGTGGTACTGAGTCCCTTGCCGTTGTCGTCGATAATCATGGAGCCGAAGACTATCTCGTCGCGTCCGTCCTCATCCACGTCGGCAATGCCGAAGTTGTGGTAGCCGTTGCCGAACCAGGGGTCGCTCCATCCGCCATTGTTGGCCCAACGCCAGCGCTCGGTCAGTTGGTGGGTGACGGGGTCTACGTCCAGAGCACACATCTTATGACGCGTGTAGCAACCGCGTCCTAGGAAGATGCTGGGATGGCGCCCGTCGAGGAACGGAGCACCGAAGTAGTGTTTGCAGGAGCGGTGGCCGGTGTCGTTCTTGCCCCAGGCCGTAGCGTAGTCGGTCTCCCCGGCTTCGAAGCGAGGCAAGGGATAGGTGGCCGGTGTGAAGGCCGTGCTGCCCTCCTCACAACCGTAGGGAACACCCGTCAGGCCGTTGATGTAGAGCAGATACTCGTTGCCCTCGCGGGTATATTCGTCGCGCGGAGCCACGTAACTCATCTTACCGATGTTGATGACGCGACCGTCGGCCGTATGGAAAATCATGTTGTCGGCGCCGCGCATCAGTCCCTCGGCCCGGCTGTCCTGGTCCCAGTCGAACAGGACCATGTCCCACTGTTCGTCGGGTCCGGCCATCATGTTCGGCCCGAGGTCAATCCACCACAGGCGTGTGCCGTCCAGTTTGTAGCACTCGTAGTGGTGGAAGCAGGTGGTGTTCGAAGCGTTGCGGATGTCGCCCGAGAAGTTGCGCTTGACGATGAACTCCGTCACGCCGTCGCCATCGACGTCGCCCAGCGAGATGTCGTTGATGATGTACTGGCTGGTGACGTCCTTGCCGTTGCGGTCCTCGACCTTGGCCACGGGGAACTGAAGGTAGCCGCTGTTCCAGCGGGTAACCTCAGCCGACCGTTCCTGTTCCACACCCTTCACGACGGCGGCCACCTGGTATTTGGTCGTAGAGCCGCCTCCGGTGTGGTTGAAGTTGCTGGCCGTCAGGCCCGACTTCAGGAGCGAGCCGTTGGCATACAGATTATAGGTGACGCCGTAATACTCTTCACCAAAGATGCGCCAACTGACCAAGTTGCCCGACGAGGCCGGAACGGCCACCAGGCCACGGTCCAATTTGTCCGTCACGCGTTGTGCAAAGCCTGCCTGAACCATCGTCAGCAGCAATGCGGTGATGCATAGTAATCTTTTCATATTGTTGGTTAGTTAATTTAATTAATTCGGGTAATTCGTGGTTACAAGAAATCGGGCAATTGGAACAGTTTAGTGCCATTGCTACCCTTGATTAATAAGGTATAGTTCTCCAAGGGGTGCTGTCGGAGTTCCTCCTTCACGGCTTCCACGTCGGGGAAGAGGCGAAAGTCGGTCTCGGTGTGTGCAAAGTTATCGCCCACGAGCCACACCTGTTCCGCCCCCACTTCGCGAGCCCGGTCCACGACGCGCTGGTGTTCCTGTGCCGAATCGGCTCCCAGTTCGCGCATGTCGCCCAGTATCATCATCTTCCTCGGAGCCTGGATTTGCCGGAAGTTGTCGAGTGCCGCAGCCATCGAGGTGGGATTGGCATTGTAGGCGTCGATGACCAGGCGATTGCGGCCCGTGTCGCGAAACTCCGAGCGGTTATTCGTAGGCTGGTAGTCGGCCAGGGCCTTGCTTATCAGGCTGAAGGGCACCCCGAACTGCATGCCCACGCAGACGGCGGCCATCAGGTTGTGGATGTTATAGGCGCCGATGAGACGCGTCTGCACCACCTGCCAACCCACGTGCTCCTGCCGGTAGCGGAACTTCACGAAGGGGTTGCATTCCACTACCTCGCCCCAGATTTCGGCTCCTTCGGCACCGGTCAGGCCGTAGCGCACGGCTGGCAGGTCACGGGCCATCTCCACCAGGTCGGGCTCCGAGGCATTCAGGAAGATGCCTATCCGGTTCTCGCGACGGATGTAGTCGTAGAGTTCGCCCTTGGTCTTCTTCACGCCCTCGAATGAGCCGAAGCCCTCCAGATGGGCGCGCCCCACGTTGGTGATGAGTCCCATGTCAGGGTCTACGATATCCGCCAGCATGGCTATCTCGCCCGGGTGGTTGGCGCCGGTCTCTATGATGCCGAACCCATTGTCATCCTCCAGCGTCAGCAGGGTCAGGGGCACACCGATGTGGTTGTTCAGGTTGCCCTGCGTCCACTGTACGGGAGCCACCTGGCTGAGCACGGCGGCAATGAGTTCCTTTGTGGTGGTCTTTCCGTTGGTGCCGGTCACCTGGATAATCATCTTTCCGGGCATCTGCTCGCGGTGGTAGTGGCCCAACTGCTGCAGCGTCTGCAACACATCGTCGACCACCACAAAACGCTTGTCCACAGCCACCCGAGGGTCATCGACCACAGCCACAGCACAGCCGGCTTCCAGGGCCCCCAGCGCATACTGGTTGCCGTCGAACCGGTCGCCCTTCAGGGCAAAGAACATCGAGCCTCGCGGCGTGCGCCGACTGTCGGTCGTCACCACCGGATGTTGGCGATACAGGTCATACAATTCTTCTATCTTCATGCTCATCGTCTCGTATATTTCGCACAAAGTTACACATTTACATCGAAACGTGCAACTTTTCACGGCGTAATCCGCCCTAACAGGCGCAAATATAAATAGTATAAATATGCAAAAGAATCAAGATTTTTTTGCGTAGGCACTTGCATGCTACGTTTTTATTGACTAACTTTGTGGGTGATAAAAACAAATAACATACATTCTAGAATATGAAAAAGTACTTTTTGGGGGCTGCAATGCTTGTTATGGGCATCGTATGCTTGACATCGTGCGGAGGCGACGATGAAGGAAGCGGAAACACCATCAATATCACGGACAAGGACGGCAATACCGTACAGGTACGAAAGGCTGGTGCTGTGACATTCCTCTACGACAACTTCAACAACTTCGACGGTTTCATGTTCAATGGCAACAGTTACCATCTGGACACGGACAATACGTTGACATTTAGTTACTACGATTTATTCTCCGGATCCGATGCCCGCTACCTCACCAACCAATTCATGATAAAGATTAACGACCGCGGATTGGTGAGTACAACCGAGTTCGCCGTTCAGTTCATCATCAGCGAAGACGATGAGGAAGAGGAATACCGCATCAACGGCAAAATGGTGTATGGCTACAACTCTGGCAAGCAGGTGACCGGCATGAGCGCTATGGTTCGGACGGAGCAAATCACCAGAGAGGGCGGCGTAAAGGTTGGCGACAAGGTGGGACAGTTGGACATCCGCCATACGGCCACCTGGAAGAACGGACTGCTTACCGACTTTGAGGCGAAAGAGAAGTCGTCGTGGACGAACAGCGAACAGAAAGACGGCCGCTGGGAAGACTGGGGCTGGAACGAGGAGAAGACGACCAACGGCATGGTCTCCTACGGCAGCGAGACAAACACTGCCAAGCAACTGCCTGCCACGCTATGCGACCTGGCATTCTACAATCTGTGCATACCCATGTTCGGCCCCATTTGCCTGTATGGCCCCGGCCCCACCCATCTGCCCACAAGTTGCACGGTGTATGAAAAGGAGACGGCCAGCAACGGCCAAGTGGAGACCGACGAAGAGACCTATACGTTCCACTTCACCAAGAACTCCGACGGCACCATCGCCAGCGAATGGCTCGACGACGACGACCCCGTACAGTATCAGTATAGCATAACTCGCGCCATCGACGACGAACAGGCCCAGCACATGATTGTGGGACTGATGAGATTCCTGAAACTGAAGTTGAATATCGAAGATTGAGGAGCGAAGAGGCTAAATCGCTGAACCTGGGCGGGCGGCTCGTGGAACTGTCGCAGCCCGTGGTGATGGGCATACTGAACGTGACGCCCGACTCCTTCTATGCCCAAAGCCGTACACAGACGGAAAGCGACATCGCACGGCGCGCGGAACAGATACTCAGCGAAGGGGGCACCCTGGTGGACGTGGGGGCATGCAGCACCCGTCCGGGCAGCCAACCCGTCGGCGAGGAAGAGGAAACCGAGCGTCTGGTGAAGGCCATGAAGGTGGTACGCCGGGTGGCTCCGGAGGCCCCGGTGTCGATAGATACGTTCCGGGCCCGGGTGGCGGAGCGCATCGCAGGCGACTTCGGCCCCGTCATCGTCAACGACGTCACGGGTGGACAGGATCCGGATATGTTCCCCCTGGTGGCCCGGCTGGGACTGCCCTACGTACTGACCGACACCGGCAACAGCCCTCTGTCGATGCCCTTTGCACAGGCCCTGTCGCAACTGCGCGAACTGGGACAACGGGACATCATCGCCGACCCGGGCTTTGGCTTCGGCAAGACACTGGACGAAAACTACCAGGTGATGGCCCAACTGCAGGCCTACCGCGAACTGGACCAGCCCCTGCTGGTGGGCGTATCGCGCAAGTCGATGGTGTACAAACTGTTGGGAACTACACCCGACGAGGCTCTCAACGGCACCACCGTACTGCACACCGTGGCCCTCATGGCCGGGGCCCACATCCTGCGGGTGCACGACGTCAGAGCCGCCGTAGAGGCCATTCGCATCGTGGAGAAGGTAAATGGTAAATGGTAAATGATTAAATAGTAAATAGCATCGTGTTCTTCAACTTCGGACTGAAAGACCTAATTGACATCCTGCTTGTAGCCGTCATACTCTACTACTGCTACAAGGTGATGAAGCATTCGCGCTCCGTAAACATCTTCTACGGCGTGCTCATCTTCGTCAGTTTCTGGATTGTGGTCTCGAAGGTGCTGGACATGAAATTGCTAGGCGGCATCCTGAACCAGTTGGTGAACGTGGGCGCCATAGCCCTCATCATCCTGTTCCAGGAGGACATCCGGCACTTCTTCTACGACTTGGGCGCACACGAGAAAGCCCACCGGCTGATGCGCCTGTTCCGCGCGGAACGTAAGAAAACGCTCGGCGACGAGTATCGCTACGACCGCGACATCATCTTCCCCATCGTCATGGCCTGCATCAACATGAGCAAACAGAAGGTGGGAGCCCTGATTGTGCTGGAGAACGACATCCCGCTCACGGAGTACATCCGCTCAGGCGAGACCATCGACGCACGCATCACACAACGACTCATCGAGAACATCTTCTTCAAGAACAGTCCCCTGCACGACGGGGCCATGATTATCTCGGAAGGGAAGATCGTGGCCACCGCCTGCATCCTGCCCATATCACACGACCTGGACATTCCCAAGGAGTTCGGACTGCGCCACCGTGCCGGCAAGGGCATAACCTCGGAAACCGACGCACTGGCCATCATCGTCAGCGAAGAGACGGGCAACATCACCGCTGCCCACAACGACCAGTTCCGCAGCCACCTCTCAGCCGAGGAACTGGAAACCATACTCATGAAAGGACGCTTCTAACCTAAATCCTAGTCAATCCTAGTTAATCCTAAAAAAATAACCACTATGACACTCATCGACAAAATCATTGCTCGAGCCAAGAGCAACAAACAGCGCATCGTGCTCCCCGAATCGCTGGAGGAGCGCACACTGACCGCTGCCGACCGCGCCGTAGCCGACCAGTTGGCCGAAATCATCCTCATCGGCAACCGCGAGGAAATTCTGGCGAAGGCCCAGGAACTGGGTCTGCAACACGTGGAGCAGGCCACCATCATCGACCCCAAGACCAGCCCCAAGAC
Organism: Bacteroidaceae bacterium; assembly: GCA_017444005.1. Classification (GTDB taxonomy): domain Bacteria; phylum Bacteroidota; class Bacteroidia; order Bacteroidales; family Bacteroidaceae; genus Physcousia. Next base: position 11,442 of record JAFSXQ010000288.1, read on the forward strand.
CAACGATTATGCAGCGCTGCTCTACGAACTGCGCAAAGCCAAGGGCATGACCCAGCAGGAGGCCTGGAAGAAGGTGCTCGATCCGCTGTACTTCGGTTGCCTCATCATCAAGAGCGGCGATGCCGACGGACAAATCAGCGGTGCCCTCTCCACCACAGGCGATACCCTCAGGCCCGCCCTGCAAATCATTAAGTGCGCCCCCGGCATCACCTGCGTCAGCGGCGCCATGCTGCTCATCACCCAGACGCCGCAGTACGGCGAGGAGGGTGTGCTTGTGGTAGGCGACGTTGCCGTCACCCCCATGCCCGACGCCAAGCAACTGGCACAGATTGCCGTCTGCACAGCCCAGACCGCCCGGAGCGTGGCCGGATTCGAAGACCCGCGCGTGGCCATGCTTTCGTTCTCCACGAAGGGCAGTGCCAAGCACGAAGTCGTAGACAAGGTGGTGGAAGCCACTCAACTGGCCAAGGAACTGGCTCCCGAACTGAAGATCGACGGTGAACTGCAGGCCGATGCAGCCCTCGTGCCCTCCGTAGGCCAGAAGAAGGCCCCAGGCAGCGACATTGCCGGCAAGGCCAACGTGCTCGTATATCCCTGCCTCGAGGTGGGCAACATCAGCTACAAACTGGTGCAGCGACTGGGCAATGCCGACGCCATCGGTCCCATCCTTCAGGGTATCGCCCGTCCCGTCAACGACCTCAGCCGCGGCTGCTCCGTCGACGACATCTACAAGATGGTGGCCATCACCGCCTGCCAGGCTATGGACGCCAAATAAGGAACGAAGAATGAATAGTGAAGCATAAATTATGAAAATACTTGTATTGAACTGCGGAAGCAGTAGCATCAAATACGCTCTGTACAACATGGACGACCAGAGCGTCATCACCAGTGGCGGCATCGAGAAAATCGGTCTGCCCGACTCGTTCATCAAGTTCAAACTGAACGGCGAGAAGTTCCAAATCGACCGCCCCATCGAAGAGCACACTGCCGGCGTGCAGTTCATCTTCGAGGTTCTGACCACCGGCGAACATGCCGTGCTGAAGGACCTGAAGGAACTGGATGCCGTAGGCCACCGCATGGTGCACGGCGGCGAGAAGTTCAACCAGAGCGTCGTGCTCACGCCGAAGGTGATGAAGGCCTTCGCCGAGTGCAACGACCTGGCTCCCCTGCACAACCCCGCCAACATCAAGGGCGTGAATGCCGTCTCGGCCCTGCTGCCCAAGATTCCCCAGGTGGGCGTCTTCGACACCGCCTTCCACCAGACCATGCCCGACTATGCCTACATGTACGCCCTGCCCTATGAACTGTACAAGGAACACGGTGTGCGCCGCTATGGTTTCCACGGCACCAGCCACCGCTACGTCAGTCAGCGCGTGTGCGAGTTCCTGGGCATCAAGCCCGAGGCCAGCCGCATCATCACCTGCCACATCGGCAATGGTGCCAGCATTGCAGCCGTGAAGAACGGCCGCTGTGTGGACACCTCGATGGGCCTCACCCCTCTGGAAGGCCTGATGATGGGCACCCGCTCGGGTGACATCGATGCCGGAGCCGTCACCTTCCTGATGGACAAACTGAACCTCGACACCAAGGGCATCTCCAACCTGCTGAACAAGCAGAGCGGACTGGCCGGTGTGAGCGGTGGCAGTAGCGACTTCCGCGACATCCTGGCCGGTATCGAGAACGGTAACGACCGTGCCCGCCTGGCCAAGGAGATGTACACCTACCGTATCAAGAAGTACATCGGTCAGTACGCAGCCGCTATGGGTGGCGTCGACGTCATCCTGTTCACGGGCGGTGCCGGCGAGAACCAGTGGGAAGTACGCGAGGGTGCCACCAATGGCCTGGAGTTCATGGGCGTGAAGGTAGACCCCGAGAAGAACCACGCCATCCGCGCCAAGGAGGCCATCATCTCCGCCAAGGACAGCAAGGTGACCGTCTGCGTCATCCCCACCGACGAGGAACTGATGATTGCCCTCGACACAAAGGCGCTGGTAGGATAACCCTAGGTCTTCCTAGGACGTCCTAGGAAATCCTAGAAAACCTAGAAAACGAAAGAGGGATGCGGTTGCATCCCTCTTTTTTTAGTTGCGGAGGTCCGACTCGAACGGGCGACCTCCAGGTTATGAGCCTGGCGAGCTACCAACTGCTCCACTCCGCGATTTTCTGTTTTTGCGACTGCAAAGGTAAGGAGAAATTTCGGTATAACCAAACATTTTGGTAGGATTTTATCATTTTACACATATATTAACCGAAATTCTTTGTCGAATTGCACACTTTTACCTACCTTTGTGCCTGTTATGGGAACGATTAAGACCAGAAACAAACTCATCGATGTGGCGCGCCAACTTTTTGCCAAGAACGGAGTAGACGACACCACAATGAACGACATCGCCATTGCCTCGGGCAGAGGGCGACGTACACTGTACACCTATTTCAAAAGCAAGGACGAGGTATTCGAGGCCGTCGTGGAGCAGGAAATGGAGCACATGAGCAACCGCCTGCGCCTGATTGCCGACAAGGAACTGGAGCCCGAGGACAAACTCGTCCAGTTGGTCTATGCACACTTGAGCCTCATCAAGGAGGTGGTGATGCGCAACGGCAACCTGCGCGCCGAGTTCTTCCGCAACATCTGGCTCGTGGAGAAGGTGCGCAAGAAGTTCGACCAGACCGAGGTAGACCTCATCCAGCAGATCATCATGCAGGGTATCCGTCAGGGCAAGTTCGACGTGGCCAACATACGCATGTCGGTGGACATCATCCACTACTGCATCCGCGGCCTGGAGGTGCCCTACATCTACGGTCGCCTGGGCACGAGCATACAAGCGAGCCGCCCCATGGTGAAGCAGGTCATCCACCGCGCTATGGCCAAGATAGACCGGCCGGACGAGACATCATAAAAACACAGATTACACAGATTATTATCCACGAATGGAAATCTGCAATTAAATAGTAATATATGAAATTATTGGAAGGAAAGACTGCACTCATCACGGGTGCAGCACGCGGCATTGGCAAGGCCATTGCCCTGAAATTTGCAGCAGAAGGCGCCAACGTGGCCTTCACCGATTTGGAAGTAAACACAGAGACCGAGCAGGAGATTGCAGCCCTGGGCGTCAAGGCCAAGAGTTACGCCTCCAACGCTGCCGACTTTGCCCAGACCGAACAGGTCGTGAACCAGGTGAAGGAGGAGTTCGGCACCATCGACATCCTGGTCAACAACGCCGGTATCACCAAGGACGGACTGATGCTGCGCATGAGCGAGCAGCAGTGGGACGCCGTTATCGCCGTCAACCTGAAGTCGGCTTTCAACTTCATCCATGCCTGCGTGCCCATCATGATGCGCCAGCGCAAGGGCAGCATCATCAACATGGCCTCCGTCGTGGGCGTTCACGGCAATGCCGGACAGGCCAACTACGCTGCCTCCAAGGCCGGCCTCATCGCCCTGGCTAAGAGTATCGCCCAGGAGATGGGCCCCAAGGGCATCCGCGCCAACGCCATCGCCCCGGGCTTCATCGAGACGGCCATGACCGCCGCCCTCAGCGACGAAGTGCGCGAGGAATGGAAGAAGAAGATTCCTCTTCGCCGTGGCGGACAGGTGGAGGACATCGCCAACACGGCTCTCTATCTGGCCAGCGACCTCAGTTCGTATGTCTCGGGACAGGTCATCCAGGTCGATGGTGGCATGAACACGTAAAAAATCATTTTTTCAACACAGATTACACAGATTGCACAGATTATTTGTCGTGTATAATTAACACTATACTCGGAAATCTGTGCAATCTGTGTAATCTGTGGTTAAATAATTCTCGAATTCCAATGAATGTTCTCTACGAGGATAATCATGTAATCATCGTGGCGAAGCGGGCGGGCGAGATTGTGCAGGGCGACAAGACCGGCGACGCCCCCCTTTCCGACGCGGTGAAGGCCTACATCAAGGAGCGGTACCAGAAGCCCGGTGACGTATTCCTGGGTGTAGTACACCGGCTCGACCGTCCCGTCAGTGGTCTGGTCGTCTTTGCCCGCACCAGCAAGGCACTGACCCGCCTCAGCGAGATGTTCCGCACCCGCCAGGTGCAGAAGACCTACTGGGCCATCGTGGGCAACCAGCCGCCACAGCCCGAGGGCACCCTCACCCACTGGCTCACACGCAACGAGCAGAAAAACATGGCCCGTGCCTACGACCGCGAGGTTCCCGGGTCGAAGCAGGCCATCCTGGACTATCGCGTCATCGGGCGCAGCGAGCGCTACTGGCTTCTGGAAGTTCACCTGCACACCGGCCGCCATCACCAGATTCGCTGCCAGTTGGCCAAGATGGGCTGCCCCATCCGCGGCGACCTGAAGTATGGTGCCCCGCGCTCCAACCCCGATGGCAGCATCTCGCTCCACGCCCGCCGCATCCAGTTCGAGCACCCCGTTTCGCACCTTCCCATCGACATCACCGCCCCCCTTCCCACCGACCGCCTCTGGCAGGCACTGGAGCCGTAGGTGTTATGCTGATGATAATATCTGTATAGGTAATCATCCTATCGAACTGCCGAAGAGCCGCCATCCATCCCGGACAGCGGCTCTCTTTTGGGGGTGGGATGGGCGGCCCGTCACGGGTGGCCCGTCCCCTATTAACTTAATAAAACACAAATTGTGCACGAAGCACATACTTCAATTCTTCATCATTCTTCATCATCGTCACCCGTGCCCCAGATGTCCCACGAGTTGTCCTCACGGCCAAGAAGGTCGTTGACATCCGTCACCTTGTTTGTGGAATCAATACCCAGTGTGCTAACGGCCATCATCTGCACGGTTTTCACTTTTACTACTTTCGTTTCCGGTTGAATATATGTTTTCATAGTCTTTTCCTCCTTTCTTTATTTTACTACCTTCTTTCCATTCACGATGTACAGGCCCTTCGTGGGCTTCACGACACGGCGACCGCTCAGGTCATAGTAATCCTGAACCTTTAATCCTTCACCCTGAACCATATTGATGCCGTCAGAACCACCACCTATACCGATAAATTCGCGTACACCAGAGACAGCGGATGCAGGCAGTATGACACGACCGGCACCCAGCGAACCACCTTCCCACAGGTAGAAGCCCACCTTCTCGTTGCGCTCAGCCAGCACATAGCAACCGTTATCCGATACATTGGCAGTGCTTATCTCCAACAGATTACCCGTAGGTTCAGCAGGAGTATCGATGATGGTCAGCGTGCATGAACCGTCAGGGCCGTTCAGCAGAACAGGTGTATTCGCCTTCACAGAAGCCACCTCCGTTAGCGTTGCCTCATCACCTTCTGATGCCGTCACGATATATGCCTTAACACCAGAGGGGAGTGAAACATTGTGGGCAGATACCAATGTGCGCCAGCCAGTGGAGCCGATGGTGACGTCATAA
>JAFSXQ010000289.1 GCA_017444005.1 Bacteroidaceae bacterium
ACGTTGTCCGGCTGGCCGGATTCACGGTGCAGAACGAAAGTTTTGCCAAACTGAAAGTGAAGGTGGAAGGGCTGAAGGACTTCCAGGTGTACGTCGACGGCCAACAGGGTGCCGAACCCAACCTGGTGCCCGGCCGCCACGATGTGGTGCTGAAGATTCATCAGGCCAAGGAGGAGGCCGATACGCTGCGCGTGACGATTGACAGCGAGCAACGCCTCGTGGTGAATCCTGCGGGCAAAGAGCCCTACACGCTGAAGACGCTGATGTACGGCGAGCGCCTGGCGGGCGTCTCGGTAAGCCCCGACGGACGTTTCCTGACGATGGACAAGAGCCTGACGCACACCGACGCCAAGACCGACCGCACGAAGTATCTCATCGACCTGCAGACGGGCAATCGCAGCATCGTTTCGGACTTCCGCCAGTGGGCCAGCACGGGACACCGCTACATCACGGCTCACACACGCCCGGACATGACCACCGAATACGAACTGGTGGATGCACAGACCCTGCAGCGTACGCCGCTTTTCACCGACCTGCAGAACCAGTCGGGATGGTTCCTGCCCGGCGAACGCCAGATGCTTATCTATAAGCAGACCGAAGGCCCGAAGGAAGACCCCGAAGTGTTCCAGGTGCTCAACCCCGACGACCGTCAGCCCGGCTGGCGCAACCGCTCGAACATCCAACTGCTGGACATTGCCACAGGACAGGTGCGCCCCGTCACACTGGGTCAGCACAGCGTCAGCGCTGAGATGAGCCCCGACGGCAAGCGCATGCTGCTGCACATCTACGAATACGACATCACCCGCCGCCCCTTCACCTTCACTACCGCCGTACTGCTCGACCTCCAGACCATGCAAGCCGACACGCTCTACGCCCACGACGGTTTTGCCAATCAGGGCAAGTGGAGCCCCGACGGTTCCTGCATCGTCTTCCAGGGCAGCCCCGAAGCCTTTGGCGGCATCGGCAACCGCGTGCCCCAGGGCATGACGCCCAGCATGATAGAGACCGATCTCTTCCGCATGGACCTGACGACCAAGCAGGTGACCCCGTTGACGGCCGACTTTGACCCGAACATCAGTTCGTGGCAGTGGTCGAAGGCCGACGGCATGATATACGCCCTGTGCGAGAACCGCGACAATCAGGACATCTTCCGCATCGACCCCAAGACGGGCCGCTCGGAGATGCTGCAACTGTCGGAACGCTTCGTCCTGCGCTTCGACCTGGCCGACGAGAAGCCCCTGCTCACGTACTACGGTCAGGGCCATTCCAACAGCGACCGCCTCTACGTCTACGACCTGAAGAAGCGCCGCGAGACGCTCATCGAGGACCTGGACGCCGTGCGTATGAAGGACATCGAACTGGGCGAGTTCGGCGACTGGAACTTCCGTGCCGAGCGGGGCGACACCATCTACGGTCGCTACTACCTGCCGCCTCACTTCGATGCATCGAAGAAGTACCCCATGCTGGTCTACTATTATGGCGGTTGCTCTCCCGTGGGCCGCTACCTGGACAGTTACTATTCCTTCCACGGATGGGCTGCTATGGGCTACGTGGTCTACGTCATACAGCCTTCGGGTTGCACGGGCTTCGGTCAGGAGTTCTCGGCGCGCCACGTCAATGCCTACGGTGACTATACGGCCGACGACATCATCCAGGGTACCAAGCAGTTCTGCCGGGAACATCCTTTCGTGAATGATAAGAAGATCGGTTGCCTCGGTGCCTCGTACGGCGGCTTCATGACGCAGTACCTGCAGACCCAGACCGACATCTTTGCCGCCGCCATGAGCCACGCCGGCATCAGCGACCCCACCAGTTACTGGGGCTACGGCTACTGGGGCTATTCGTACAGCACCATCTCGGCGGCTAACAGTTACCCCTGGAACAACAAGGAACTCTTCACCGACCACTCGCCGCTGACCCTGGCCGACCGCATCCACACGCCCATCCTGTTCATGCACGGTTCGGACGACACCAACGTGCCCATCAACGAGAGCATTCAACTCTTCACGGCCCTGAAGATTCTGGGCCGCGAGACGGCCTTCGTCACCGTGCAGGGCCAGAACCACCACATCCTCGACTACTCGAAGCGCATCAAGTGGCAGAACACCATCTATGCCTGGTTCGAGCGCTGGCTGAAGGATGACCCGACGTGGTGGAACACGATGTATCCCGAGAAGAACTTGTAAACGCCACGCAGCATGACGAAGGACATAGAACATAAGATAGAGTTCGATGAGATTCGGACCCTATTGAAGGGTCATTGCATCAGCCGGCTCGGAACGGAACGGGTCGATGCGATGCAATTCCTGACCGATGCCGACACGATTCGCTTCCTGCTGGCACAGGTCGACGAGGTGCGCCAGATACTGGACACCGACCTGCAACTGCCCGGCGAGGACTTCTTTGACATGCGTCTGCCCATCAAGCGCATCCGCGTGGAGGGCGTCTACTTGGAAGAAGGAGAGATGTGGGAACTGAAGCGCTCGCTCGACACCCTGCACGCCTGG
>JAFSXQ010000290.1 GCA_017444005.1 Bacteroidaceae bacterium
AACTCCATCTACACGCAACGCATGACTATTGGTGACATGGAGGTAGTCAGGAATTGTACGCCCAAACTCATTCGCAACTTCTATAAGCGCTGGTATCAGCCGCAAAATCAGGCGGTGGTTGTCACGGGCGACTTCGATCCCGACGCGATGGTGGAAAAAATCAAGAAAACGTTTGGCAACCTAAAGCGCGGCAAGAATGTTGTACCCGCACAACCCATACTCCCCGACCACGAGACCCCACATATCCGCTTCTATCAAGACCAGCGAATCTCCGTCCACTCCAGTTGCATTCTCATCCGTCTGCCCAATGAACAAACGGAGGGGAAGAACACAGTCGGTGCCCTGCGGACAAAACTCATCCGCGATCGGCTGAAGGACGTGATGAGAGACAGGATCAGTGCCCTTCGCAATAAGGATATTCACGGAACGTCCGTCTCTTATCTCGACCTTGCCGACGTCAGGGACAGCAAGAACCTCGTTCTGGAGATGAATTCCGCTGCCGAGACTTGGCAGCAGACGTTGGAGATGTTGCTGAAATCCATTGAGTACGCACGCCGCAAAGGTTTCAAGGAGAGCGAAATCGATACAGCGAAATGGTACGTCCGCTACAATGCCGACTCTACGGCCATCGACCTGCCGGACACATTGGGAAGTTCGCACAACCGCAGCAGCAAGGACTGGTCAGACAAGTTTTCCAACAATTTCTTCAACGGTGCCGTCATCAACGATGAACGCAGCGAGCGGATGTGCGAGAGTCACATCCACAATACCCTGACCACCGACCAACTCAACGAAGAATTTCGCAAGATTACCAGTGGGAGGAACATGCTCGTGGCAGAGATGTTCCCCGAAGGTGCGGCTCTGCCGACTGAGGACGAGGTGAATGCCGTCATCGAGCGCGTCAGGCAGATGACCGATGAGGAACTTGCCACCGTAGACATCAAAATTGGCAAGAAACTTGAACGCCTGCCTGTCGATTCGCTGAACCTCGACCTCGCACCCGGCACTGTTGAGAAAACCACCGTGCGTAACGACAGCACCACGGAACTGATGCTCAGCAACGGAGTGAAGGTCCTGTTGTGGCGTTCGCCGCTCAACGAAAATAAATATTGCATCGACATGAAGTTTGGTCGTCCCTTCGGACTTGCAACACTGAGTGATGAGGACTTTCATTACCGGATGTTGCTAAACAATGGCCGTCGTAAGTTCAGTTATGGCGGCAACGGCAGCGATGTTGAATTCACCGACTTCTACGACCGAATGTACTTCGGCACTTATTCAACAGACCTCAGCAAGTATTTCTGGGAACATGTGGAGGGAAGGCTGAAGGCGATGCACGCCTCGCTGACTACGACAGAGGTAGACAGTGTGGAGGCTGCCGAGAGAATCAGTGAGATACAGACGTGGGCCGATATCTCCAACGACCCGATGAATAGGGCCGTAAGGCGAATCCAGCGTCTGCCGTATGTTACGTCCCGGCGTGGCGACTTACCCACTGTGGAGGAGGCTGCAACCTACTCCGTCGATGGTTTCCGTGAGTTGGTGAAGGATTATTTCTCGAACTTCAACGGTTCCGTGCTCATCGTTAAAGGCATCTTCCCCACCGACAGCATCATACCCCACGTGCTGAAATACATCGGCTCGCTGCCGTCGAAGCCCGAACCCGTGAAGCGCCCGCTTTGGGCATCCCTCCACTTCCGCGACACCGACACCACAGCGGTGGAGATGGTAACCAACGCCACACCGTATTGTGACGTCAGTCTGTTCTATACGTGGGAGAAGGACTACCATTTCACGCAGGAAAGCCACGCCCACAACCAGGTGCTGCAGAGCGTGCTACAAAACATTGTACTCAACACACTGCGCATTCAGCAGAGCGATGTTTATTCTCCCTCGTGTGCGGTGAACGACATGCAACTGCCCTTCGACTGCATGGTGTGCCGCATCAATTTCACCTGCAACCCCACCCAGCGCGAGCGCATTGTGCAGAACGTCGGCAAACTCCTTCGTGATATGGCAAATACCAATCTCATCACACAGGACCTCATTGACAGTTACGTCAGGGAACGTGAAAAGAAGGCGAATGAGATCAACTGGGGCCGTCGCTATTATGACCTCACCCGCGAGTTTGGCGATATAGTCATCGATGATAACGATATTTCCTACATCAAGCGTGTCACTCCGGCCTCGCTGAAAGTCCACCTCAACCAACTGCTCAAGAAGGGGCATTTGCAGGTTGGATACCTGACAACAGAATGACAAAATAAATTATAAACATGCAACTATTACACTATTATCAAAAAAACAATAATCATGAAGTCAATACTTGATAACCGGCCTGCACTGAAGGCCGAAATCGACAAGGTGGCCGAAGTAACCGGCTACCTGTGGCAAAAGGGATGGGCCGAGCGTAACGGCGGCAACATCACCGTGAACGTGACGGAGTACATGGACGACGAGTGCCGGGCCCTGCCCGCCATCAGCGAAGTGAAGGCTATCGGCATGACGCTGCCGATGCTGAAAGGCAAATACTTCTATTGTAAAGGAACGGGCAAGCGCATGCGCGACCTGGCCCGCTGGCCGATGCAGAACGGCAGCATCATCCGCATTCTGGACGACTGCGCCTCGTACGAGGTCATCGCCGACGTGAACGTGGTGCCCACCAGCGAACTGCCCACGCACCTAGCCCTGCAGAACTACCTGCTGGAGACCGGCTCGTGCTACAAGGCCACGCTGCACACCCACCCCATCGAACTGGTGGCCATGAGCCATATCCAACGCTTCCTGAAGGGCGACGAGATGACGCGTGTGCTGTGGTCGATGATTCCCGAGACGCTGGCCTTCGCGCCCCTGGGCATCGGCATCGTACCCTACGCCCTGCCTTCGTCGGTAGCCTTGGCCGAGGCCACGCTGGAGCAGATAAAGACCCACGACGTGGTCCTCTGGGAGAAGCACGGCACCGTGGCCGTGGGCACCGACATCATGGACGCCTTCGACCAGACGGACGTGCTCTGCAAGGCAGCCAACATCTACATGTGTGCCCGCTCGATGGGCTCGGAGCCCGACGGCATGACCGATGAGCAGATGAAGGAAGTCCAGGACGTCTTCAACCTGCCTAAGGAAAGACCTTGCTGACGGCGAAGCACCCCGGCGCGTTAACCACGAAGTGCTTCCCTTAGCACCTGCAACTCTGCCGCTGTTGTGGCCCAACTGGTCACGAAGCGGCAGAGCGTGTTTCTGTCGTCGACGGGTTCCCATGTCTCGAAGAGCACCTTCTCCATCAGCGCCTTCATCCGGCTGTTTTCCAGGACCACGAACTGCTGGTTCGTCGGCGAATCCTTAATCTCCAGTCCGGCCTCGACAAAGATGTCTCTCAATTGCATGGCCATGTCTATCGCGTGGCGGGCAATGCGCAGATAGAGCCCGTCGGTGAACAGGGCATCGAACTGCACACCGGCCAGTCGGCTCTTGGCCAGGAGGGCACCATGCGCCTTCACATGGGTGAAGAAACCCTTCGGAGCCCCCTGGGGGAACACCACCGCCTCGCCGCACAGGGCACCGACCTTCGTGCCGCCAATATAAAAAGCATCGCAATGGCGGGCCAGCCACGGGAGGTCGAAGTCGCACCCCTCAGCCGCCAGACCGTAGCCCAGCCGGGCACCATCCACGAACAGGCGCAGGTCGTGCTCCCGGCAAATGTCGCAAATGCGCTCCAGGTCGGCCTTCGGGTATATTGTGCCCAGTTCCGTAGGAATGGTCACGTACACCATGCCCGGCACGGCCATGTGCTCCCATGTCGGGTCGGCAAAGAAGCGGCGCAGGTAAGCCTCCAGGTCGTCGGGGCTCATCCGTCCCTCGTGCGAGGGCAACGTGATTACCTTGTGTCCCGAAGCCTCCACGGCTCCCGATTCGTGCACATTGATGTGGGCCGTCTCCACCGCTATCACGGCTCCATAGGGGCGGAGCAGGGCATCCGTCACCGTGGCATTGGCCTGCGTGCCGCCCACCAGGAAATAGATGTCGGCCTGCGGGCAGCCCGTGGCTTCGCGTATTTTCCGCCGCGCGCTCTCGCTCCAGGTGTCGTAGCCGTACGACTGGCTCGTCTCGCCGTTCGTTTCCACCAGGCGGCGCAGGACATCGGGATGCGCCCCGTTGTTGTAGTCGCTCTCAAAAGATGGTCTGTCCATAGTTAACGTCTGTTTGTGGGGTCAAAGGTACGAATAAGCAGGCGAAAAGCCAAGAATTGTGCAGAATATATGTATCTTTGTACGAAAAAAGTGATGTCCCGGGTTAGTCTTTCGTCGGGCTGAAGGGTATTACAATAAAAAAAGACGGATGGAAAGAAACGAAGTCGAACGGCTGTTCCGCACGCATTATGCCCGGATGTACAGGGTGGCACGAAGCCTTCTGTACGACGAGCAGGAAAGCGAGGACGTGGTCAGCGACATCTTCGAGGGCCTGCTGCACGGAAGCATGGCACTGTGGCCGGAGTCGGAGGAAAGTTATCTGCTGACGAGCGTCCGCAACCAGTGCCTGAAACGCCTGCGCCACGAGGAGGTGAGGCGGCGCACTAGCGTGGCGGACGCCCCGCGGCAGAGCACCGACGGCAATGGGGAGGACGACCGCCTGAGCGAAATCGTGGAGTATGTCGTCGCCCATCGTTCGGCGCAGGAACAGCGCATCTTCGACCAGCGTTTCCGCGAGGGGCTCACCTACGAGGAGATTGCCCGGCGCGAGGGCATCAGCAAGGTGGCTGTCTGGAAACATCTGTCGCACATACTGAATACCATCAGACAACACTTTAACACGAAAGGACTATGACACTCACTGAATCCAAAAAACGAGGTTTCCGGGACATGCAGGAACATCCCGGGAAGTATACCGACCAGGAACTGGAGGCCCTGATGACCGACCTCGACCGGGTGCCCGACACCGATGAGGCATGGCGCCGGTTCGAACACAGGCTACATCGGGCGACGCCTCTCCGAAGATGGTTCCCTCGCGTGGCCGCCGGGTTCGTCGGCGCGCTCCTGCTGGCGGGCATCCTCTTTGCAGCCATTACTAGCAGCCACCGCCTGTCTTCCTCCGCCGGGGAGCAGAGCCAGTCTTCGAGTGCAGCGGAGATGCGCGACACTGTCCGCTTCGACAATGTCCGGCTCGACAGTCTGCTCCATGTCGTCGCCAGCCATTATGGCAAGGCCGTCCAGTTCCGCAACGACAAGGTGCGCGAGATGCGGTTCATCATGATATGGAGTCCCCAGGACTCGCTTACCGACCTGATTGCCCGCCTACAGCATTTCGACGGACTGAGCATCAGTCTCGTGCGCGACACCATAGTAGTCTCATCTAACGACGGGGAGGGCAAGTGATGCGACGGTTTCTATTCCTTATGCTGTATATATTGGTCGCCCTCCCCCTTTCGGCGCAGCAGGGGGGCATGTCCCTCATCGAGGCCCTGCAGGCGATAGCCCGCGAACATCCCGAGTACACCATCGACATCCTGACCGACGGACTCACGAACCTGCGCACCACGGCGCAGCCCAAGGGCCAGTCCGTGCCCGACGACGTGCGCCGGCTCTGCAAGGGGCAGCCCGTCCGGGTGAACGTCGACAACCGCCACATCACCGTGCAGGCGAAGGGAAGGAAGCGCTTCGAGACGGTGACCCTCGGGGGATACGTGGAGGACGGCTTCCTGAAGATGCCCCTGCCCGAGGCCCATGTCTCCATACTGAAGGCGGACAGCACGGTAGTTGTGGACTCGACTTCGATGGTACGTTTCTATGGTCGCAACATGCGTCTCGTGAGCGCGCACTATGCCGCCGAGGTCAGCGGTCGGGTGCGGGAATACCTCGTCCGTGCCCAACTGGACGGCTACGAAGACCAGTGGCAGCGCGTCGCTGTCGACGGCACGCAGCAGGAGGTGGAGGTGCCGACGCTGCGGATGCGCAAAATGCAGGGACAAACGATGAAGGAGGTGGTGGTGACGGCCACGAAGGTGAAGTTCTTCTGGCGCGGCGAC
>JAFSXQ010000031.1 GCA_017444005.1 Bacteroidaceae bacterium
CAAGGTGAAAGCCTGCTGATTGTCGTCGGAAGTAATAGCCTTGGTAAAGAGGTCGCAGCCCAACAGATGGCTCTCCTCCTTGAGCGATGTCTGCTGCAGCAGGGAACCGCCGCACAGGTGGGTGTCCACGATGCCGGAGAAAAGATAGGGCACCAGTTCGCGGTGGAGCGTCACGCAGTAGCGGTAGATGTCGGTGGTTTCCTGGTCATGCCACCAGGGCAGGTGATTGGTCCAGCCGCCGTTCTCGCCGCCATTAATCATGCAGGCGGTCATGGCACCGAACTGCGTGTAGCGGATAAACTGCTGCTTATTGGATTTTGCTCTCATGAAACCTGCAATCTCTGTTCCCACGGCTCCGAAACCCATCTGGGCCGAACGGTAGATGTTGTCAATGTTGTCCTCCCACGCAATGTGGCCCAGCGCCCAGGCCGGAGTCAGGGGTGGGAGTTGTGCCGAAAGGCCCTCCTGTGTCAGCGGGACGAACCGGATGGTGCCGTCGGGGTTGAAGTGCATCGGCTCGGCACATACGCTACGGCGGCAGTCGCCACCCGGGGCACCATCGAGCGCGTAAGAGCCGTCGTGATAGATGTAGTACCACTTTCCCTTGAACTGAATGACGGAGGGATGGATGGTGAAGCCGTGGTTGGCCGATGTGCTCACAAATCCGCGGTAGGTCCAGGGGCCCTGGATGCTCGGGGCCGTGGAATAGGCTATCTGCTCGGGCTGCACGCCGGGCGCATCGGAGGCATAGACGTTGTAGTAGAGTTTGCCGCGCTTGAAGAGCCACGGTCCCTCGCTGTAGTTGCGCAGAGGCACTTTCCGTATCTCGCCGTCCAGTTCAATCATGTTCTTCTTCAACTTCACCATGTAGCAGTCGCCGTTGCCCCAGGCCATCCAGGGCGTGCCGTCGTCGTCGATGAGCACCGTGGGGTCGATGTCGGCATTGCGGCGGTGCGAGTCGGGCGTCATGCCGTCGGTGATGAGGGGCGTGCCGTCCTTGCGGGCTGGCACGAAGGGCCCCGTGGGCGAGTCGCTCACCGCCACGTCAATGGCATGTTCGCGCTTGTCCTTGCGGTCCAGGGTCACGTAGAAGTAGTATTTCCCGTCCCGCTCCACCATCTGTGCTGCCCAAGCACTTCCGGCCGTGGCATAGGGAAACGCTTCGGACTTGAGCACCGGGCCGTGCGCCGTCCAGTGGCGCATGTCGGTGGACGAGTAGCAGAGCCAGTGGGGCATGTTGAACCAGCCGCCCGGACCGGCCTGGTCCTCGCCCACGTAGGCATAGACGGTGTTGCCAACAACAGTGAATGCCGGGTCTGCCGTAAACTTATCCGTAAAGAGCGGATTCTGACCGTCCACGCGAGGCAGCGGACTGCCACTGATTTCCAGGTTCCGGATGGCACCACCCCGCACCTGCAACGCATTGGGGAAGCCACCGGGGAAGCCGTGACCGATGACCCAGAGCGACGCATTGTGGCGCAGGGCCTTGCCGGGATAAGATAAGCGGCCCCTCTTGTCGTCGACCGTCAGTTCCAAGACTGATTCATCTTTCTTGGCATCGTACTGGGCCTTGGCCGTCACTTGATACCAACGGTCTGTTTCTACCTTTGGTCCTGCCCACAGGCGGTGGGGGGTCTCGTCTCGGTCAAGCACCTCCACGAAGAAGCGGCCTTCCGTGTTGTCGTAGCCCAAGGAGATGTCGCCGTTGAGCGAATTGCGACCAATGAGGTGGCTGGCCTTTCCCTCCTTGCAGACAAACACCTGTTCTGTGCCCAGTGTGCCACACCGCAGTTCGGCCCTGACCGTCCACTCCTTCTGCATGTCGGCATAGGGCAGCGGATGGTTGTAGTCCAGTTTATACTCGCTCACGTTCAGGTTCAACACCGTGTCGCCGGTCAGGCCCTTCCAGTCGGCCAGCGTGTACACCTTGTCCTGTGCCTTACTGCTGCTCCATGTCATGCTGGCCAGCAGGAGAACAGCGATGTGTTTTTTCATATCTTTCCAGTTGATGATGTCCGGTATGCTATTCTCTGATATATTTCCTTCCGTTTTGGATGAACACGCCCTTTTGCGGGTTGCGCGAG
>JAFSXQ010000291.1 GCA_017444005.1 Bacteroidaceae bacterium
AACATGAACATCCGACTGATTATCTTCGACTTCGACGGTACGCTGGGCGATACGCGGCGTAATATTGTGATGACCTTGCAACAGGCGATGCAGGAGATGCATTTGCCCGTGATAGGCGAGGCGCAATGTGCCGCTACCATCGGGCTGACGCTGAAGAACAGTTTCAAGACGCTCTTTCCTCAATTGACAGACGAGGAAACAGAAGAATGTGCTGCCACTTACCGCCGCATCTTCGAGGTCAACAAAAAGAAGATGGTGCCCCAACTGTTTCCACATGTCGCTGAGACGCTGGCCGAGTTGAAACGACGCGGCATCACGATGTCCGTTGCTTCCTCGCGCTCTAATGCCTCTCTGCGTGGTTTCCTGAATGATATGGGCATACAGCAATTCATTTCATACGTCCTTGGAGCCGAGGACGTGACAAAGCCCAAGCCTGATCCAGAGCCTGTGTTGAAGACCCTGTCAGCCTTGGGCTTTGCTGCCGACGCGACATTAGTGGTCGGCGATATGCCTGTCGACATTCTGATGGGCAGGAATGCCGGCACACGAACGACTAATGCTGACCGTCTCGCCGTACATCAATATCCGAAGACCTCTTCCAGCGAGAGGCGACGGATGGGGGCAATCTTCTCGAGACTCTCCATGTCCAGTTCGCGTTCGTCGCCTAGGATGAGGTAGTGCCCGGTCTTCTGGGCCATCTGCTTCTGTTCGAAGTCGGCGATGTCCTTCAGGGTCACGTTCTGCAGGTCGTCGAATATCTTCTTGCTGGGGTCGAAGTCGTAGCCCTGCTTCTGGGCACGCAGGTAGGCGCGGATGACGCCGAACTTGGTGGTGCGCCGGCTGGCCATCTGCTTCGTCAGGGCGTCCTTGGCAATCTGGAAGGCGGCTTCCGACTGGGGCAGTTTATCGATAATCTCGCGGAACTGGCGGATGCAGTCCATCATCTTGTCGTTCTGCGTGATGATGTGCGTGAAGAAGTATTCGGGCTCGCCCTTCTTCGCCGGTGTGGCGTAGTCGGCATAGGCGTTGTAGGCCAGTCCGCGGGCCTCGCGCAACTCCTGGAAGACGATGCCGTTCATGCCGCCGCCGAAGTACTCGTTGAAGAGGTCGATGGTGGCGTGTTCGTCGAGGTTGGTCTGGCGGCCTTCGTTATAGTACATGCGCATGTAGATGTTCTTGGCGTCGTAGGGAGCCAGGAAGATGGCAGGCTCCTGCGTCAGTTGCAGTTCGTAGGGCTTGCCCTTGGGGGCGGCCTTCAACCCAGGTTCCGTTGGGTGAGCCTCCGTCACGCACTTGTCCAGGTCCTTCTCGCTGAGGGGACCGTAGTAAAGCACCTGGTGCTCGAAGGTGGGGAGGTCGCGAAGCAGGTCGAGCAGCACCTGCGGGTCGGTCTCCTTCATCTCCGGCTCGGTCATGTTGTCGCGCATGGCGTTGTGGGGGCCATAGTTGACGTAGTAGTTGAGCATGGTGAAGCAGGTGCGCTGGTCGGTCTTGTTGTCCTGGCGGTTCTTCAACAGCAGGTCGACGTACTGGGCGTAGGCCTCCTGGTCCACCTTGGCGTTGCGCAGCAGGTCTTCGAGCAGGGCCAGGGCCTGAGGCATGTTCTCGCTCAGGCCGGAAAGGCCGATGTTAATCTCGTCGCTGCCCACGCTGACGAAATAGTTGCAGGCCAGTTTGTAGAACTGCTGCTTGACCTCGACGGCCGAGAGCGTCTGGGTGCCCAGGTAGTCGATGTAGCCCGAGGCCACGTCGTAGCGGCGGTCGTCCTGCTGGCCGAAGGGGTAGCGGAAGTAGAGGTCGAAGAGGCCGTTCTCGCGGTTCTGCTTGTAGATGACGGGCAGTCCCTTCGCGGTCTGGAACTGGGAGAGGTCGCGTTGGAAGTCGAGGAACTGCGGCTGGATGGGCTCCACCTCGGAGTTCTGAATCTCCTCGACGAAGGGGCTCACCAGGTCGCGGTTGGTGGGGATGGGGGTGATCTGGGGCTTCTCTATCTTCTTCTGCGTGGTGTCCACACCCTGGCGCTTGTAGACGGTGACGTAACCGTCGGTGAAGAAGCGGTTGGCGAAGTCCACCAGTTCCTGCTTCGTAATCTTCGCAAGGCGGTCGGCCTGCTCAACCTGCTGCTGCCAGTCGATGCCGTTGATGAAGGCATCCAGCATCTTGCCGACACGTTCGCGGTTGCGGTCCAGTCCGCGCAGTTCGTCCAGTTTCTTGTTGTTCAGGGCTGCGGTGAGCAGGTCCTCGTCGAAGTCGCCCGCCTTCAGTTTCTCTATCTCCTGCAGCATCAGCGCCTTCACCTCCTCCAGCGTCTGGCCCTCCTTGGGCATACCGAAGAGGATGAAGAAACCGTGGTCCATCATGGCCTCCACGCCGGACTCGGCCGCCATCACCCGCATCTGCTGGTTCAGGTCGAGGTCCAAAAGACCGGCCTTGCCGTTGGAGAGGACGGCATTGATGAGTTCCAGCGTGTCGTTCTGCAGCGACTGGGCGCGTTCGCTGCGCCAACTGACCCACACGTTCTCGGCCTCCAGGCCCATGACGACGGTGTCGACGGGCTGGGTGAGGGGCTCCAGTGTGTGGAACTCGGGCTGACTGACGTCGTCGCCCGGCTGCCACTCGCCGAAGTACTTCTCCAGGACGGCCATCGTCTGGTCGGGGTCGAAGTCGCCGGCCATGCAGATGGCCACGTTGTTGGGCACGTACCACTTGGCGAAATAGTTTTTGATGTTGGTGATGCTGGGGTTCTTCAGGTGCTGCTGCGTGCCGATGGTCGTCTGCGTGCCATAGGGGTGGCCGGGGAAGAGTTTGGCCATCAGGGCCTCGAAACTCTTGTTCGAGTCGCTCGACAGGCCGATGTTGTACTCCTCGTAGACGGCCTCCAGTTCGGTGTGGAAGCCGCGGATGACCATGTTCTGGAAGCGGTCGGCCTGTATCTTGGCCCAGTTCTCAATCTCGTTGGCGGGGATGTCCTCGGTGTAGCAGGTGACGTCGTTCGAGGTGAAGGCGTTGGTGCCCTGTGCACCGATGGCGGCCATCAGTTTGTCGTACTCGTTGGGGATGAAGTACTTGGCGGCCAACTGGCTCACGGAGTCAATCTCGTGGTACTTCTGGCGGCGCAGGTCCTCGTCGGTTGTCTGGCGGTAGTCCTCGTAGCGTTGCTCTATATCGTCCAGTAGTGGCCGTTCGGCTTCGGGGTCGGTGGTGCCGAACTGCTGGGTGCCCTTGAACATCAGGTGTTCCAGGTAGTGGGCCAGGCCCGTGGTCTCGGCAGGGTCGTTCTTCGAACCAGTGCGCACAGCGATGTAGGTCTGAATGCGCGGTTCCTCCTTGTTCACACTGAGGTAAACCTTCAGTCCGTTCTTCAGCGTGTAGATGCGCGTCTGCATGGGGTCGCCCTTCACGCTTTCGTACTTGTACGTCTTCTTGCAAGCGCTGAACAGGAGCAACGTCACCGTCAGCAGCAGAGTAATGGAATAGTTTTTCATTCTACTATAATATTATAAGTAATGTATTTCAGGTGCAAAGATACAAAAAACATCAGTGGAATGGCATAAATAGATAAAAAAAAGCGACAATATGGTGTATATATCAATAATTTTGCCTGCTTTTGCAAAGTGGTGTAGGCAAAAAATAGCGGGAAGTCATGTTCAGTGGTCCTAGGTAAAGGCAATCCTAAAGAAAGTAGA
>JAFSXQ010000292.1 GCA_017444005.1 Bacteroidaceae bacterium
AGTCTTCTTTAGTTGGTTTTAGATTGTTTGGTTTATTGTTCTTGGTCATTGGACACAGCAGTCTCCGAAGCGTTTAAGCCTTCGGCTCCCTCTGTGCTCTCTATAAACTCTGTATCCTCGACTTCTTCATCCTCCTCACGGGCCACGATGCAGACGTTGCTAATCACATCGTTGCGCTTGGCGATGTCGATGAGTTTCACGCCCTGAGCCACGCGGCCGGTCAAACGGATGTCGGTGACGTGCATACGGATGGTGACGCCCGACTTGTTGATAATCATCAGGTCGCAGGTGTCGTCTACGGCACGTACGGTTACCAGTTTGCCGGTTTTCTCCGTGATGTCGATGGTCTTCACGCCCTTGGCACGGCGTCCCGTCTTGCGGTAGTCGTCCACCAGGCTCATCTTGCCGAAGCCCTTCTCGCTGATGCAGACAATCTTGTCCGTCTCCGGATTGCGAACGGCCACCATGCCTACGACCTCGTCGTCGCCTCCGTCCAGGGTCATGCTCTGTACACCTGTAGCCACACGGCCCATCGTGCGCACCTGATCTTCATGGAAGCGGATGGCACGACCGTTGCGGTTGGCAATGACGATTTCGTTGTCGCCGTTCGTCAACTGTACGCTTACCACCCGATCGTCGTCGTTGATGTTGATGGCACGAACGCCCATTGCACGCGGACGGCTGTAATCCGTCAGGCAGGTCTTCTTGATGATGCCCTGTTTGGTGCAGAACAGCACGAAGTGGCGCTCGCAGAATTCCGGGTCTGCCAGTTTGCGTATGCACAGGCAGGCATTCACCTTGTCGTCGGGCTCGATGTTCAGCATGTTCTGTATGGCACGTCCCTTCTGGGCACGAGTGCCCTCGGGCAGTTCGTACACGCGCAGCCAGTAGCAGCGTCCCTTCTGGGTGAAGAACATCATCGTGTTGTGCATCGTGGCGGGATAGATGTACTCGATGAAGTCGTTGTCGCGGGTCGACGAACCCTTTGAGCCGACTCCGCCACGCGTCTGGGCACGGAACTCGGCCAGCGGCGTGCGCTTGATGTAACCCATGTGCGACAGGGTGATGACCACCTCGTCGTCGGCATAGAAGTCTTCGGCATTGAACTCGCTGGCAGCGGGGCGGATCTCCGTACGGCGCTCGTCGCCGAACTTGTCGCGAACCTCCACCAGTTCGTCCTTCATCACCTTGCGGCACAGGTTGTCGTCGCTCAGTATCTGGTTGAAGTACTTTATCTTCTCCTGCAACTCGTCGAACTCGGCGTGCAACTTTTCCTGCTGCAGGCCTGTCAACTGTGCCAGGCGCATGTCCACGATGGCCTTGGCCTGAATCTCGTCCAGTTCAAAACGCTGCATCAGGTTCTGCTGGGCCTCGGCGGGAGTCTTGCTGGCGCGGATGATGTGCACCACCTCGTCGATGTTGTCCGAGGCGATAATCAGGCCCTCCAGGATGTGGGCACGTTCTTCGGCCTTGCGCAGGTCGTACTTAGTGCGACGAATGACCACGTCGTGGCGATGTTCCACGAAGTTTGCTATGCAGTCGCGCAAGGTCAGCAACTTGGGACGACCCTTCACAAGGGCAATGGCATTCACCGAGAACGACGTCTGCAGGGGCGTCAACTTGAACAATTTGTTCATCACCACTTGGGCGTTAGCGTCGCGCTTCACGTCCACTACGATGCGCATACCCTCGCGGTCGGTCTCGTCGTTCACGTTGCTGATGCCCTCCAACTTCTTCTCATTGGCCAACTGGGCAATGTACTTAATCAGTTCAGCCTTGTTTACGCCGTAAGGGATCTCGGTGAAGACAATCGTATCGTGCGTGTCACCGGTCTCTATTTCGCCCTTGGCACGCATGATGATGCGGCCGCGACCCGTCTCGTAGGCATCCTTGATGCCCTGCACGCCCATGATGTAGGCACCCGTCGGGAAGTCAGGCCCCTTCACCCACTCCATCAAGTCGGCGCTCTGCAGTTCGGGATTGTCGATGAAGGCAATCGAGGCATTCAGCACCTCCGTCAGGTTGTGCGTGGGGATGTTCGTGGCCATACCTACGGCGATACCCGTGGCGCCGTTCACCAGCAGGTTAGGTATCTTCGTGGGCATCACGGTGGGCTCCTTCAGCGTGTCGTCGAAGTTGTTCACCATGTCCACCGTCTCCTTCTCCAATTCGTCCATCATGGCCTCGCCCATCAGCGTCAGGCGGCTCTCCGTGTAACGCATGGCGGCAGCGCCGTCGCCGTCCACCGAGCCGAAGTTACCCTGCCCGTCCACCAGTGTGTAGCGCATGTTCCACTCCTGGGCCATGCGCACCAGTGCACCGTAGACGCTGGAGTCGCCGTGGGGATGATACTTACCCAGCACCTCACCCACGATACGGGCGCTCTTCTTGTACGGCTGGTTGTGAACGTTGTTCAGCCCCTTCATGCCGAAGAGGATGCGGCGGTGTACGGGCTTGAAGCCGTCACGCACATCGGGCAGTGCACGAGCCACAATGACACTCATGGAGTAGTCGATGTAGCTCTTCCGCATTTCATGCTCGATGTCTACTTTAATAATTCTGTCTTCTGCGTCTTGCATGTCTATAAATAATTCTTATATTTCATTATAAAAGTCATGCAAAGGTACAAAAAAATTGAGAACTAAGAGTTAGGAATTAAGAATTATTTGCCCTTAAACTTTGTTAAAAACGTTCCAAAGGGGCGTTTCGAATAGAGTCGACGAACCACCCCCGACGCGCTCAGAATCGATTTCTGGGGCCTTTACGAGGGTCTTACGTTCAGGTGGCCTGGTCTATCAAGGCTTTGTGTCATTCTCGGCCACAAGCCTCGTTTTGAGTCCTTACAGGCCTCGAAGATAGGCGGCACCTCGGAAAAAACATATAAATATTTGCTTTTTCGCTCGGTTTGCACTATCTTTGCACGCGAATTTAATATATAAGAATAAAGAATAGCAAAAATATGCTGACACTGAAATTGATTACAGAGGAGACAGAACGCGTCATTCGCGGGCTGGAGAAGAAGAATTTCGCGGGAGCCCGCGAGGCCATTGCCGAGGTGATGGAGGTGGACAAGACACGCCGGCAGGCACAGACACAACTCGACCAGAACCTGAGCGAGGCGAAGAAACTGGCGGCTGAGATTGGTGCCCTGATGAAGCAGGGCAAGCGCGACGAGGCCGAACAGGTGAAGGCCCGTGTGGCCGACCTGAAGAAACTGGGGCAGGAACTGGAACAGCAGAAGGAGGAGGCCGAAAAGACGCTGACAACCCTACTCTGCCAGATACCGAACATCCCCTACGACGAGGTGCCCGAAGGACGCACGGCCGAGGACAACTGGGTGGTGAAGTCGAACCTCCGGGAATGCCAGGAGGGCGTGGACACCGTGGGCAACTGGACAACGAACCCCGAGGTGGCTGAAGCCAAACTGCCGCACTGGGAACTGGCCAAGAAGTACAACCTGATAGACTTCGACCTGGGCGTGAAGATAACGGGCGCAGGTTTCCCCGTCTATCGCGGCAAGGGCGCACAACTGCAGCGCGCGCTGATTAACTTCTTCCTCGACGAAGCCCGAAAGGCCGGATACGAGGAGATTATGCCCCCGACGGTGGTGAACCAGGCCTCGGGCTATGGTACCGGTCAGTTGCCCGATAAGGAGGGACAGATGTACCACTGTGAGGTGGACGACCTCTACCTCATACCGACGGCCGAGGTGCCCGTGACGAACATCTACCGCGACGTCATCATCCCCGAACAGGAATTGCCCATCAAGAACTGTGCCTACACGCAGTGCTTCCGCCGCGAGGCCGGCTCGTACGGTAAGGACGTGCGCGGCCTGAATCGCCTGCACGAGTTCTCGAAGGTGGAAATCGTACGCATCGACACGCCGGAGCACTCGAAGGAGAGCCACCGGGAGATGCTGGCTCACGTGGAGGGTCTGCTGCAGAAACTGGAACTACCCTACCGCATCCTGCGCCTGTGTGGCGGCGACCAGTCGTTCACCTCGGCCATCTGCTACGACTTCGAGGTGTACTCGGAGGCCCAGAAGCGCTGGCTGGAGGTAAGTTCGGTATCGAATTTCGACACCTACCAGGCCAACCGCCTGAAGTGTCGCATCCGTCGGCAGGCCGACAAGAAGACGGAACTGGCTCACACACTCAACGGCTCGGCACTGGCCCTGCCCCGCATCGTGGCCGCCCTGCTGGAGAACAACCAGACGCCCGACGGCATCCGCATCCCCAAGGCTCTCGTGCCCTATTGCGGATTTGAGATTATCAATTAAGTAGTAAAAATACAAAGGTATTTTAAGGTTATGAATAAGATTGTCAAGAAAGAACAGTTCAGTGAGAAGGTATTCAAGTTGGTGGTCGAGGCCCCGCTCATTGCCAAGGCACGCCGGGCAGGCCACTTCGTCATCGTCCGCGTGGGCGAACAGGGCGAGCGCATCCCCCTGACCATCGCCGGAAGCGACGTGGAGAAGGGCACCATCGACCTGGTCATCCAGACGGTGGGCGCCTCGACGTCGAAACTCTGCGCACTGAACGAAGGCGACTACATCACCGACGTAGTGGGTCCCCTGGGGCGCGCCACACACATAGAGAACTTCGGAACCGTGGTGTGTGCCGGCGGTGGCGTCGGCGTGGCTCCCATGCTGCCCATCATCCAGGCCCTGAAGCAGGCCGGCAACCGCGTCGTCAGCGTATTGGCCGGGCGCTCGAAAGACCTGATTATCCTCGAAGAAGAGGTGCGCAAGTCGAGCGACGAAGTCATCATCATGACCGACGACGGCTCCTACGGACAGAAGGGCGTCGTGACCGTGGGCATCGAGCAGGTGATACAACGGGAACGGGTGGACAAGGTGTTCGCCATCGGCCCCGCCATCATGATGAAGTTCTGCTGCCTCCTGACGAAGAAATACGACATCCCGACGGACGTCTCGCTGAACACCATCATGGTGGACGGCACAGGCATGTGTGGCGCCTGCCGCATCTCGGTGGGCGGAAAGACGAAGTTCGTCTGCGTCGACGGCCCCGAGTTCGACGGCCACCAGGTGGACTTCGACGAGATGCTGCGCCGCGCCGGTGCCTTCAAGCAGGAAGAGCAGGCCGCAATGGAAGCCTATCAGGCCCACCACGGCCAACCGACTGCCCCTAGTGCGTCTAGTCAATCTAGTCCGTCTAGTCCTTCTAGTTCTTCTAGCCAATCTAGTTCTGCCCCCCTCTCCGAACTCACCGACCGCAATTCGGAGTGGCGTACCGCCCTTCGCCAGTCGATGAAGGCCAAGGAGCGCACCGCGATAGAGCGCTGCCAGATGCCCGAACTCGACCCCGCCTACCGCGCCACGACGCGCACCGAGGAGGTGAACCAGGGCCTCTCCGTCGAGCAGGCACAGCGCGAGGCAAAGCGCTGTCTCGACTGCGCCAACCCCACCTGTATGCAGGGCTGCCCCGTGGGCATCAACATCCCCTCGTTCATCAAGAACATCGAGCGCGGCCACTTCCTCGACGCTGCCCGCGTGCTGAAGTCGACCAGTTCCCTGCCCGCCGTCTGCGGTCGCGTCTGCCCGCAGGAGAAGCAGTGCGAGGCCCAGTGCATCCACCTGAAGATGAAGGAGCCCGCCGTGGCCATCGGCAACCTGGAGCGCTTCGCTGCCGACTATGAGCGCGAGAGCGGCAACATCGCCCTGCCCGAGGTGGCCGAGCGGAACGGCAAGAAGATTGCCGTCGTCGGTTCGGGCCCCAGCGGATTGAGTTTCGCCGGAGACATGGCCAAGTTGGGCTACGACGTCACTGTCTTCGAGGCTCTGCACGAAATCGGCGGCGTGCTGAAGTACGGCATCCCCGAGTTCCGTCTGCCCAACAAGATTGTGGACGTGGAAATCCAGAACCTGGAGAAGACGGGCGTCCGCTTCGTGAAGGACTGCATCATCGGCAAGACCATCACCGTCCGGGAACTGGAGGACGAGGGCTACGAGGGCATCTTCGTCGGTTCGGGCGCAGGCCTGCCCAACTTCATGGGCATACCCGGCGAGAACTCCAACGGCATCATGTCTTCGAATGAATACCTGACCCGCGTGAACCTGATGGACGCCTCCAACCCCAACTACGACACGCCCATCAAGCGCCCGAAGAGCGTGATGGTGGTCGGTGGTGGCAACACCGCCATGGACTCCTGCCGCACGGCCAAGCGCCTGGGTGCCGAACGCGTCTTCATCGCCTATCGTCGTTCGGAGGCCGAAATGCCGGCCCGACTGGAAGAGGTGAAGCACGCAAAGGAGGAGGGCATCGAGTTCCTGACCCTGCACAACCCCATCGAGTACCACGCCGACGAGCGGGGCAACGTCACCGAGGTCGTGCTGCAGAAGATGGAACTGGGCGAACCCGAGGCCAGCGGACGCCGAAGCCCGCAGCCCATACCGGGAGCCACGGAGACCATCCAGATTGACCAGGCCATCGTGGCCGTAGGTGTCAGCCCCAACCCCATCGTGCCCACGAGCATTGAGGGCCTGGAACTGGGTCGCAAGAACACCATCGTCGTGAACGAGGGCATGCAGACGAACATCCCCACCATCTTCGCCGGTGGCGACATCGTACGCGGTGGCGCAACAGTCATCCTGGCCATGGGCGACGGACGGCGTGCTGCTGCCGCTATGGACGAGTATTTGAAGAATAAGTAAGTTATAGACATGAAGAAAATCCTTTTGGCAATGCTTCTGCTGTTGGTGCTGAGCGACGTTCAGGCACAGCGGAGAAAGCCAAAGACTAAGAAGGAGCCAGAGTCCCAACTGCCTTACGCAAAGGTGGAGGAGGCTCTGGCCGCCTACGACTTTGAGACGGCGGAACAACTGCTGAACAACGAGATAGAGGCACTGAACAAGAGCCGTCAATCGACCATCGAGCAGGAAAAGAAACTGCAGTGGGTGCGCAGGGCTCAAATCAAACTGAACGCCGTCGAACAGGTGACGTTCATCGACAGTCTCGTGGTGCCGCGCGACGAGGTGCTTCGCCACATCCACCTGAGCCCCGAATGTGGCACCATCAGCCGGTATGCCGACTTCTTCAAGACGCAGGATCAGATGGGATGCACCGTCTTTCAGTCGCAGATGGGCGACCAGATTTTCTATGCCAAGCCCGACGCAAAGAACGTGCTGAACCTGTACGGCCAGACGCTGTATAGCGACGGGTCGAAGTCGAAGGTCGAACTGCTGGAGGGCATCTCGGACAAGGAGAGCCACCAGAACTACCCCTTCATGCTGACCGACGGCACGACCATGTACTTTGCCTCGCAAGGTGCGGAAAGCCTGGGCGGGTACGACATCTTCATGTCGCGCTACGATGCCGACGAGCACCGTTTCCTGCCGCCCGAGAACATCGGCATGCCCTTCAATTCCACGGCTAACGACTATCTGTATGCCATTGACGAGACCAACCACCTCGGATGGTTCGTGACCGACCGCAACCAGCCGGCCGACAAGGTGTGCATCTATGTCTTCATCCCGAACGAGACTCGCAAGGTGTACGTTCCCGAAGAACTGGATGCAGACAAGTTGCGCCGCCTGGCCCGTCTCACTTCGATTAAGGAAACGTGGAAAGACGCGAACGAGGTGCGCGGGGCGCAATACCGGCTGAACGAGGCCAAGAACACGCAACAGGCTGAAAACGAGCATGAATTTGAGTTTATCGTTACCGACAACCAGATTTATCACCAGCGCAGCGACTTCCGTTCGCCTCAGGCTCTGAAGGTGTTTGACCAACGGGTGAAGAACCTGGACGAATTGTACAAGGTGACGAAAACCTTGTCGCGCCTGCGCACCAACTACCTCAACAGTTCGCAAACCCAACGCGCACAGATGACGAAGGAGATTCTGACGCTGGAGAAGAGCGAGGAGAACCTGATGGAACAAATCAAGAACCAAGAAAAGGAAATACGGAAGTTGGAATTAGGACTATAACCCATTAAGAAAGGAGATACCATGGAAACGAAAAGATTTGCTGAATCAGAACTTATCATAAACGAGGACGGTTCGTGCTTCCACCTGCACCTGCGCCCCGAACAACTGGCCGACCGCGTCATCCTCGTCGGTGACCCCGCACGCGTGAATACCGTAGCGCAGCACTTCGACTCCGTTGAGTGTGAGGCGCAGAGCCGCGAGTTCCACACCATCACGGGCACGTACAAGGGCAAGCGCATCACGGTGCAGAGTCACGGCATCGGGTGCGACAACATCGACATCGTGGCGAACGAACTGGACACACTGGCCAATATCGACTATGAGACACGCACTGAACGGCCCGAGCACCGAACGCTGACAATGGTGCGCATCGGCACCTGCGGCGGCCTGCAGCCCTACACGCCCACGGGCACGTTTATCGCTTCGGTCAAGAGCATCGGTTTCGACGGTTTGCTGAACTTCTATGCCGGACGCAACGAAGTGTGCGACTTGCAACTCGAAGAAGCCTTCAAGAAACACATGCAGTGGAATCCTCTGCTGGCTGCCCCCTACGTGGCACAGGCCGACCCACAACTCATCGACCAGATTGCCGGCGACGACATGGTGCGTGGCTACACCATTGCCTGCGGCGGGTTCTACGGTCCGCAGGGACGCGTGCTCCGTGCCGACATTGCCGACCCACGGCAGAACGAGAAAGTGGAGTCCTTCGAATATGACGGTATGAAAATTTGCAACTTCGAGATGGAGTCTTCGGCCCTCGCCGGTCTTGCCTCACTGCTTGGCCATCGCGCCATGACCTGCTGCATGGTCATCGCCAACCGCTATGCTCAGGAGATGAACACCGAGTACAAGAACTCCATCGACACACTCATCCAGAAGGTTCTCGACCGCATCTAAATGAACAACGACACCATCTGCGCACCAGCCACTACACCGGGTGGTGCCATCGGCATCATCCGCGTCAGTGGTCCGCAGGCCTTTTCTGCCGTCAGCGCCCTCTGTTCTGTTTGCTGCAACTCTGTCGCCCCCAACACCGTCCACTATACCCGCATCGTTGTCCCTTCAGCGTGCGATGCGGCTTCCCCGCATCGCGAAATCATCGACGAGGCAATGGTCACCGTCTTCCGTGCCCCACGCAGTTATACCGGCGAAGACTCGGTAGAAATAAGTTGTCATGGCTCGCGTTATATATTAAATAAGGTATTAGAACTGTTGGTACAGCACGGTTGTCGCATGGCCCAGCCCGGAGAGTTCACCCAACGCGCCTTCCTGAACGGCAAGATGGACCTCTCACAGGCTGAAGCCGTGGCCGACCTCATAGCCTCCACGAATCGCGCCACGCATCAGATGGCCATGAACCAACTACGCGGAGGCATTTCGAGTGAACTTTCAGCGCTCCGCGACAAACTACTGAATCTCACTTCTTTATTAGAACTTGAACTCGACTTCTCCGACCACGAGGATTTGGAGTTTGCCGACCGTGCAGCACTGCTCGACCTTGCACGGCTCATCGACAAACGCATCCTGCAACTGGCCGACTCCTTCCAGCGAGGACAGGCACTGAAGCAGGGCATCCCCGTGGCCATCGTCGGGGCTCCCAATGTGGGCAAAAGCACTCTCCTGAATGCCCTTCTGGGCGAGGAACGCGCCATCGTCAGCGACATCCAAGGCACCACACGCGACACCATCGAGGACACACTGGAAATCAACGGCGCCACCTTCCGCTTCATCGATACCGCCGGCATCCGGCATACCTCCGACCGCATCGAGACGCTGGGCATCGACCGTTC
>JAFSXQ010000293.1 GCA_017444005.1 Bacteroidaceae bacterium
CGTGAGGTTGTCATGGATGCTGGCGGCAAGTTCCAGATTGCCGGTCCGGGCATGTACGGCCGATATCTCGCTTATGCAATCCAGGTATCCCATGCTGTTCTCCCCCTCGATGGTGCTGTAGACTTGTGCCGCCTTTTCCCACAGGGCGATGGCGCTCTTGTAGTGTTCGAGCCGTTTCTCGAGCGTCGCCGTGTTGCTGAGCACGCGTGCATAGTTGAGGTCGGATGTCTGCTGGGTGGATTCGAAAATGGCTATGGCCTCCCGAGCATATTCGAGGGCCTGGGCATAGTTGCCGGCTTGGGCCTGCTGATTGGCCTGGCTGCCGAGCATCAGGGCATATTCCACCGAACCCTGTTCCGCCTTCTGCATGGCTTTGCGGGCCAGTTTGGTGTACTTCTGTACTTTGGCCATGTTGCCGACAACCGAGTACGAGGCCACCAGATTGTTTATGGTATTGGCGTACGCCGTATGCGAGCGGGGCAGTATCTTTATGGCGCGTTCCCCCAGTTCGATGGCTTGCTGGCGGTCGCCCGGGCCGTTGCGCGATATGTAGTAGGTGGCCATGTTGGCCAAAGCGGTACCGTAGGACTCGTTCTTAGCACCGTAGTACTTGCGATAAGTGTCGGCTGCCTTCTGGCAGGCGGCTATGGCCTCGTCGTAGTGTCCACGCTGGAACTCTATTGTCGCAATTAGGTTATGGGTCTCGCCGGTGTGGGCGCGACTGATGTTGGGAATGCTGTTGCGAAGTTCCACGACCTGTTGCAGTTGGCGTAGGCACTCATCGGTGTGCCCCTCGCGATGTTTTAGCAGGGCATTCTGTGTGAGGGCTGTGCTGTAGTCGTATGTCTCCCTTGATTCTTTGGTGACGCACAGTGTCAGGTAGGCACAGTAGAGACTGTCGGCCTTGGCCGACTGGCCTTTCCGGGCCATTTTCTCCGCCTCCTCGAAGATGTGTTCGCGCAAGGCATTCAGTTTGGCAATGGTCTTATGATAGACCTTGCTGTCGTTCATGTACTCTTCGGTGTAGGTCTGTTCCCTGGGAAGCGTAGCAAAGTATTTCGTGAAGGCTTCGTACGCCTCTACGTAGCGTTCTTGATGGTAATAGCCGTGGGCCAGGTCGCACAGTTGTCGCTGGGCGTGTACTGCATGGCTCGCTGTGGCAAGCAGTATCAGAAGGATGGTGTTACGGAGCATGTGTGATTGCATGGCAGAGATGAGGCGATGGGGCTAGTGTGCAGATGGCACGGTATCGGGAATGGAGACGGGAATACTGTCGGTGTGGATGACGGGAATGCTGTCGGCCGGGCTGACCGGAGCGGCTATGGAGTCCAACATGCTGTCGCCCTCTCGGAAGACGGTGGCATGTGCATCCTCGTACTGGCCCTTTTCCCTATCGTTCTGGGCCTGGAATACTTGATGGACGAGGAAGTTCATGTACTTCGATGTGATGTTCTTGATACAGGTTTCCTGGTTCCGCTGTATGTAGTTGCGTATGGTGCCAGAGAAGGCCCCTTTGACGGTGTAGTACTTGCAAGCCTTGACTTCGAGCAACTTCATGGTGACTCCGTCGCCGATTATCAGTACATCTTGGTTGAGGATGTGCTGCCCCTTCTTTACTTCCACACGTTCGCGACCCATCTGCCGCATGACGCTGCCGCCCGAAATATCAGAAACGAGTAGGTCACGACTGTTTTGGGCACTGGATGCCACCGGGAGTAACAACAGGAGCAGAATGGAAAGATATTTTATCATGGCAATGGTTGTTTGCTAATGAGGTTTCTAATTTTTCCCGGAGATTCCAGCATAATGGGATACCACTTCCGGGCTGTGTCCTGAAGGGCTATGCCCATGACGGCCCAGCCCGAGTTGTAGAAATAGCCGGTGCGGACGAACAGATAGTAGTCGATTGCCACCAACACTACGATGTACCCTCCTGCCACTAATCCCGCTACGAGGTCCTGTTGACCTAACATTTGGGGGAACCAACGCCGTCTTGCGGACATGAACGCGGTGGCGCCTACTTGAAGTATCTCGCTGACCCACATGAACAAGAATGTCAGCAGAAGGGTGAGCCCGCCGGGTACCTCACGAGGGAACTCGTTGTTGATAATCGTTAGCAGTGCGTATGCCTGTATGTGCGGGCCCGGTATCAGCCCGATGGGAGTGTAGTGAACATCGCGCTTGTCTTTCGTTGCCCCCAGCAGCACGATGTGGCCTGTAATAAGGTCGGAATAGTCATCGAGGCTGTCGCACGGGACAACGTGGAACTGGGTGGAGGAGAAGCGGATGTTACAGTCCTCATGCTGCAGGAAGGAGGAGTCGCCCGTGAACTGCATAGCCATGCGGGCTGGCAGTGAGTACTCCACCTGCCCCTTTGCCTTACGCCAAAGCCCGAAGGAGCGCACCATGTTGCGGCTCATGTTAGTGTAGCCCTCCATGATGTCCAGGCTGTCGGCGAAGAACGAATGATAGATGCTGTCGAATTCCTGCCGCTCATTGTTCCAGTTTTCAAGTTGATAGGCCCAGACAATGGGGATAGTGGCCTCGCGGATGCAGTCCAGCAGGTGGTGGTTGCCCACCTGGTCGTCACGAATGCCGTCGAACACAATGTCCACGCCCAGGAGCGCCGGGTTCATAGCATCTATCTGGCTGATGATGTCGCCCAGACGGCTCCTGCTGAATTCCCGGCTCATGTCCACCAGAGTAATGACATCATTGGTGTGACCGCTTTTGTTGCGACTCTCTATTTCGTAGAAGAGGTCGGTCATGCGGAAATTATCGAAAGCACGTTCGACGGGATTGAGGAAAGATATACTGAGCAGGAAGCCTTGTACACAGAGCCACATCAGCAGCATCGCCGTGAGGGTGACCACGACATGCCTGATGCTGAAGACGAATCGGAGCAGGGGTTTCACAAGACAATCGGTCTGTTTGAGGGGAGTTTCCAATAGGAAAAGGTGTAACCCATCTGGCCACACCCTTTCCTATTATTATTACGCGTATGCACGCATGAGAAGTGACTTACTTCACCTGATAGCGTACTTCCTTGGTGCGGAACTTCTTGGTAACGACCTTCTCCTTCGTGGTGCCGTCGCCCGTGGCCACGGTGATGACAACGCGGTTCTTGTCGTTCTCGGCGAAGGGCTGAACGGTGTCGCCCAGAGCCTTGGTGGTGATGATGCTGGCAGGAACACCGGCCTTAATCAGACCCTTGGTGGCTCGGTCGGCACGCTGCTGCGAGTACTTCTTGTTGATGGCAGGCGTACCCGTACCCTTGTCGGCATAACCGGTAACGGTGACCTTACAGTTCTTGTGGCTCTTCACGAAGTCGGCAATGGCATCAATCTCGACCTGCGGATCGGCCAATTCGGAACTGCGAATCTCATAGTAGATATTCTTCTCCAGTTTCTCTACACCGGGAACTTCCTTATAAGTGACATCGTCGTACCAAGTGGTGTCGATGCGAGTGGCATATTCGGGAGTTGCAGCAACGGCATCGGTGTTGCGGTCGTCGTTGTACATGCCCACGGTGGAGACGGAAGAGGGGGCTACAGCCTTGGCACCCTTCTTGAAGCCGAACTTATAGGCCAGACCCAACTGAGCGGTCAGGCTCCAGTCGTCCTTGTTGCCAATTTTGCTGTTGTAGCGGTCGTTGAGGCTGTTGGCGCTTACCTCCAGGTTCAGACCCCAGTGCTTGGCAAACACCCACTCGAGCATGGCGCCCACGCGGGCATTGTGGCTCAGGCGAGTGCCGTCCCAAGCCAGAGGCATGGCTAACTTCTGGGCGTATGCATCGTCGTTGTCCCAAGCCGTGTTGAGGCCGATACCACCAATCAGGTATACGTTGACGGGATAGAAGTCCTTCTTGCCAAACAGGGTGACCAGATTCAGCATCAGGTCGAGGTTGGTGGTAACATACTTATACTTGTAGGTAAAGTCGGGTACAGCAAGGTCGTCGTAACCGCCCTTGTTCCAGATGCCGTTGACGTGCAGACGGGCACCCACTACGGGAGTGAACCATCCGCCGAAATATACGCTGGCGGTGGGGGTGATGAGTTTCAACTGGTCATAGTTGGTCCATGTGGTCTGTGCACCACCCTGGATGCCAACAAACATGTGCGGGAAGGGCTTGTAGTCCAGTTCCTTTGCGCTGGCTGATACGGCGGTTGCCATCAGCAGCACTACTGCAAACAGTTTCTTGATCTGATTCATAGTATTTAGCGTTTAAGATTATCCGAATTAGTTGATACGCTCGCGAACCTCCTTGGTGCGGAACTTCTTGGCAACCACCTTCTCCTTGTCGGTGTAGATGCCATGACCCTTGATGATGCTGACGCGGTTCTTGTCGTTGTCGGCATAGGGCTGCTCGGTGTCGCCCTTCCACTCCACGTTCTTGATGATGCTGGGATCAACACCCTTGTTGATGAGGGCCTGGCGGGTCTTCTGGGCACGCTGCTTCGAGTAGTTCATGTTAACCTTGGGGCTACCGGTTTCCTTATCGGCGTATGCGGTGATGGTGATCTCGGCATTCTTCACGCCCTTCAGGAACTCGGCAACAGCGCTGATCTGAGCGTCGCTGTCGTTGACATCGGACTCGCGTACGCCGAAGAAGATTTCCTTCTTGATGTCGCGGTCGGCGGTCACATCCTTGTAGGTTACGTCGTCGTACCAGATGGTGTCGATGCGTGTGCGGTACTCGGGGCGGGCGGCAACAGCGTCGGTGCTGCGGTCATCGTTGAGAGCACCTACCGACGATACGGCAACGGGTGCAACAGGCTTGTTCTTCTTGTAACCGAACTTGAAGTTCAGGCCGGCCTGAGCCGTCATCTGCAGAACATCGTCGTTGAAGACTTCCTGCTTGCCGGCGAAGCGTGCGTTCAAGTCGCCCTCAAGGGTGAAACTCAGCCAGCGCACGATGGGAATCTCCAGACCCAGACCTACGCGGCCGTTGAAAGCCCAGCGGTCGTCGTTGTCGGCATAGAGCATGTCGCTGCCAGCGGCAACGGCCTCGCAGTTGCCGGCGTTCTCGAAGGCGTAGTTAGCACCCAGACCGCCGATGAAGAAGAGGTTCACGGGGTACCAGTTCTTCTTGCCGAACAGCGTGCACAGGTTCACCAGAGCGTCGACGCTACCGGTTACGTAGTTGTAGTTGTAGTGACCGTCCTGGTTCTGCAGGATGTAGTTGACACCCGACTTGTCCCAGATGCCGTTGAAGTGCAAACGGGCACCTACGACGGGGCTGAACATGCGGCCGAAACTGATGCTGGCCGTCGGGGTGAATGTCTTCCAGTTGTTGAACTCATTGTTGAACGTGTTCTGCACGCCACCCTGGATACCAAAGAAGTTGTAGGGGGGCAGACGGTGGCCGTTCTCTTCATACTCGTCCTGAGCCAGGACAGGCACTGTGGTCAGAAACATCAGCGCCAGAAACAGATACTTTTTCATAGTCGTACACTTTACATGTTATCGGTTTTTTATATTTCTTCACATAATACGTGACAAAATTAACATCTTTTTTGATTATTACCAAATAAAACACCCCACAAATACGGTTAATGAGAGAAAAAACACTAAAAAACCGACAAAGATTGGCGTTTTGTCAATCTTTTTTCGTACTTTTGTACGTTATTATCAAGCCTCAAACACATCATGGAAAAAAACTTATCCGACATTGTTATCCAGCGTGTAGAGAATAAAAAGGACATGCGGCGCTTCGTCCGCTTCAATTGGGAATTGTATAAGGACTGCCCGTATGCCGTGCCCGACTTCCTGGAGGACACGCTCGACACCTTCAACCCCAAGAAGAATCCGGCGCTGAAGTTCTGCGACGTGCAGTGCTTCCTGGCCTTGCGCGACGGAGAGATTGTGGGCCGCGTGGCCGCCATCATCAACCACCGGGCCAACGCGCATTGGAACGAGCGCCACGTGCGCTTCGGCTGGATTGACTTCATCGACGACATCGAGGTTACGAAAGCCCTGCTGGAGACCGTCGAAGAGTGGGGCCGTGAGCGTGGTATGGACACCATCGTGGGGCCACTCGGCTTCACCGACATGGACCTTGAGGGCATGCTCACCGACGGCTATGACCAACTCTCCACCATGAACTCCATCTACAACTATCCCTACTATCCCGAACACATGCGCCAACTGGGCTACGAGAAGGAAGTCGGTTGGGTGGAGCGCAAGGTGATGGTTCCCCAGAAGGGCCATGAGGCACAGATTGAGAAGTACTTCAAGATAGCCGAGATGGTGAAGAAACGCTACGGTTTCCGTCTGCGCAAGTTCAAGAGCAAGAGTGAGATACGCAAGGAAGGCTACATTCCCAAGGTGCTGAACGTGGTGAACAAGGCCTACGCCAACCTCTACGGCTATTGCGAACTGGACCCCGAACAGATGGAGACCTACGCCGACCAGTATCTGGCCTACCTCGACAAACGCTACCTCTCGGTGGTGGAGACGGCCGAGGGCGAGGTCATCGGCATGGGCATCTGCATCACCAGCCTCTCGCGTGCCATCCAGAAGGCCAAGGCCCGGCTGTTCCCCTTCGGCTGGTGGCACATGGCCAAGGCACTGTGGTTCAACCGCCATCCGCAGGTGTTGGACATGCTGCTGGTGGGCGTATTGCCCGAATATCAGGACAAGGGGGCCAATGCCCTCATCTTTGCCGACATCATCCCGCTGACCATCGAGGACGGCTATGAGTGGGCCGAGACCCACCACCAGTTGGAGGACAACGTGGCCAGCCAGAGCCAGTGGAAATACCTGGAATGTGAGATTCACAAGCGTCGTTGCGCATTCCGAAAGAAGTTGAAAGTTGAAAATTGAAAGTTAATGGCTGAAGACATCATACTGAACCAGCAAGAGGGTGGGGTGGTCGTCGACTACGATGCCGAGGACATCAAGCACCTGTCGGACATGGAGCACATCCGCCTGCGCCCCGGCATGTACATCGGTCGCCTGGGCGACGGAAGTCATTCTGAAGACGGCATCTACGTATTGCTGAAGGAGGTCATCGACAACAGTATCGACGAGTTCAAAATGGGAGCCGGACGGCGCATCGAGGTGGACGTGGACGAGCAACTGCGGGTTTCCGTCCGCGACTACGGGCGTGGTATTCCCTTGGCCGCCCTCATCGATGCCGTGTCGATGCTGAACACGGGTGGTAAGTACGACTCCAAGGCTTTCCAGAAGAGCGTCGGACTGAACGGCGTGGGCCTGAAGGCCGTGAACGCCCTGAGCGCCCGTTTCGAGGTACGGGCCATGCGCGACGGTGAGATGCGACGTGCCGTCTTCGAGAGGGGCCAACTCACCGACGATGAGACCACCCAGACCGAAGAGGAGAACGGCACCTACGTCTTCTTCGAACCCGATTCCACGCTGTTCAAGCACTATCGGTTCCAGTCGGAGTTCATCGAGACGCTGCTCCGCAACTACACCTATCTGAACACGGGCCTGACCATCCTATTCAACGGCCGGCGCATCCTGTCGCGCAACGGACTCAGCGACCTGCTCAGCGACCGCATGACCAACAATCCGCTCTACGAAATCGTGCATCTCAAGGGCGAGGACATCGAGATAGCCTTCACCCACTGCAATCAGAATGGCGAGGAATACTACTCGTTCGTCAACGGTCAGCACACCACCCTGGGCGGAACCCATCAGGCGGCTTTCAAGAAGTACATTGCCGAGGTCATCAAGGACTACTCGGGCAAGAGTTACGACTATGCCGACATCCGCAACGGGCTGGTGGGGGCCATCAGCATCAACATACAGGAGCCCCTGTTCGAGAGTCAGACCAAGGTGAAGTTGGGCTCGCTGACCACAGCCCCCGAGGGCGGCATCTCGATAGACAAGTTCATCGGCGACTTCGTGAAGGCGCAGGTCGACAACTACCTGCATAAGAACACCGACGTGGCCGGAATCATCCTGCAGAAGGTGCAGGACAGCGAACGCGAGCGCAAGGCTATGGCCGGTGTGGCCAAGAAGGCCCGCGAGATGTCGAAAAAGGCCAACCTGCACAACCGCAAGTTGCGCGACTGCCGGGCCCACCTGACCGACGCGAAGGGCGACCTGCAGGAGGAGACCAGCATCTTCATCACCGAGGGCGACTCGGCCAGCGGCAGCATCACCAAGAGCCGCGACGTGAACACGCAGGCCGTCTTCTCGCTGCGTGGTAAACCGCTCAACTGCTTCGGACTGACCAAGAAGGTGGTGTACGAAAACGAGGAATTCAACCTGCTGCAGGCGGCCCTGAACATCGAGGACGGACTGGACGGACTGCGCTACAACAAGGTCATCGTGGCCACCGATGCCGATGTCGACGGCATGCATATCCGGCTGCTGATGATAACCTTCTTCCTGCAGTTCTTCCCCGACCTCATCAAGAAGGGGCACGTCTACATCCTGCAGACCCCGCTGTTCCGCGTCCGTGCCCGCAAGTCGAAATTGGGCAAGGTCAAGGTGGCCGCCCTGCAAGAGGCCGCCCAGGACCAGGAGGCCAAGGTGCGTCGGCAGATATCGGAGAACACCGACTTCATCACGCAGTACTGCTACAGCGAGGAAGAACGCGTGCAGGCCATATCGGACATGGGCCCCGACCCCGAAATCACCCGGTTCAAAGGTCTGGGTGAAATCAGCCCCGACGAGTTCAAGACGTTCATCGGGCCGGACATCCGCCTGGAACAGGTGTCGCTGCACAAGGCTGACAATGTGGCCGAACTGCTGGAGTACTATATGGGCAAGAACACCATGGACCGCCAGGAATTCATCATCAACAACCTCGTCATCGAGGAAGATTTAGCAGAAGAGGACGAATGAAAAAGGCGATTTTCCCAGGGTCGTTCGACCCCTTCACCCGTGGTCATGCCGACATTGTCGGGCGTGGTCTGCGCCTGTTCGACCACATCACGATAGCCGTGGGTTACAACGGGCAGAAGCAGGGCTGGATTCCCGTGGAGGAGCGCGTCCGTGCCCTGCGTGAACTGTATCGCGACGAACCACGCATCTCCGTCGAGGCCTACAACGGGCTGACCGTCGACTATGCGCGCCAGCGCGACATTCACTTTATTCTGCGCGGCCTGCGCACGCACAAGGACTACGAGTACGAACTGGGCATGGCCGACGTCAACCGACAACTCGATGCCGACATCGAGACGGTAGTTCTTTTCACCGAGGCCGATCTGGCCAACATCTCCAGCAGTGTGGTGCGCGAACTGGCCCACTTCGGCCACGACATCCGCCCCTGGCTGCCCGAAAACCTAACCTATTCATTGGAGATTGAAAATTGAAGATTAAAGATTAAAATTAGTAGCAGATTATGGAGAAAATAAAGAGAGTTATACTTGTATTGACTATATTATTCGGTGCAGTCAACTTTCAATGTTCAATATTCAATGTTCAATCTAATGCTTTCGCCCAGAAGACCGACGTCGACCAGGCCATGCGTAAGTTGAACATGGCCGCGATACTGACCAATGTCTACTATGTCGACTCCGTGAGCCTCGACCGTCAGGTGGAGGATGCCATCAACGGCATGCTTTCGAAACTCGACCCTCACTCGCAGTATTCCAATGCCAAGGACACGAAGCGCATGACCGAGTCGCTCGAAGGTTCATTTGAGGGCATCGGCGTCCAGTTCAACATGTTGGAGGACACGCTGGTCGTCATCCAGCCCGTTTCGAAGGGCCCGTCGGAGCGCGTGGGCATTCTGGCCGGCGACCGCATCGTGTCGGTCAACGACACAGCCATTGCCGGCGTGAAGATGAGTCGTGAGGAAATCATGAGTCGCCTGCGCGGTCCCAAGGACACGAAAGTGAAACTCGGCATCGTCCGTGACGGTGTGAAAGGCATTTCCTATTTTACCGTCAAGCGCGACAAGATACCCGTCAACACCCTCGATGCCGCCTACATGGTCACTCCCGACATCGGTCTCATCCGCTTCTCCAGTTTCGGGCAGACCACTTGCGACGAAGTGATGCAGGCCCTCGATAAACTGAAGGCGCAGGGCATGACGAAACTCATCGTCGACCTGCAGCAGAACGGCGGCGGCCTGCTCGGTGCCGCAGCAGAAATCAGCAGTAAGTTCCTGCCCAAGGGCGACACCATCGTCTACACTCGCGGTCGCAACGTGCCGTCGCAAGTCTTTGTCAGTGATGGTGGCAAGGGCTGGCAGGAGGGCAAACTGGCCGTGCTCATCGACGAGTACTCGGCCTCGGCAGCCGAAATCCTGACGGGGGCCATACAAGACCACGACCGCGGCATCGTTGTCGGTCGGCGTTCCTTTGGCAAGGGATTGGTGCAGCGTCCCATCGACCTGCCCGACGGCAGCATGATACGCCTGACCATCGCCCGCTACTACACACCCTCGGGCCGCTGCATACAGAAACCCTATACCAAGGGTGACCAGAAGGGCTACTCGATGGACCTCATCAACCGATACAACTCGGGCGAACTGACCCATGCCGACAGCATCCACTTCCCCGATTCGCTGCGCTATCGCACCCGTCTGGGCCGTACCGTGTATGGTGGCGGTGGCATCATGCCCGACTACTTCATCCCCCTCGACACCACGCGATACACGAAGTTCTACCGCGAACTGTCGGCCAAGAGTCTGGTCATCAACGCCAACCTGCGATACCTCGACAAGAACCGCAAGAAACTGACCAAGGCGTGGCCCGACTTTGCCGACTTCCAGGCGCGTTACGAGACGCCTGATGAGGAAATCGACCGCTTGCTGAAGGAGGGCGAGAAACTGAAAATTACCCCTGCCGACGAAGAGGAGCGCCAGAAGACCATCCCTCTGCTGAAGCGCACGCTGAAGGCCCTTGCCGCACGCGACCTCTGGGACATGAGCGAGTACTTCGCCATCATCTACGAGGACGACCCCATGGTGCTGAAGGCGGTGGAGTTGCTGGGAAGTTGAAAGTTGAAAATTGGAAGTAACGTTTAACACCGAGGGCCGGGCTGTGATGCCCGACATCGACCAGGGGCGCATCGCTCAATGGGTCTGCGATGTGGCTGCCACCTACGACCGTCGCGTGGGCGAGATAAACTACGTCTTCGTCGACGACGAGCGTATCCTGGAGGTCAACCGCCAGTTTCTGGGCCACGACTACTACACCGACATCATCACCTTCGACTACAGTCAGGGGCGCATCATCTCCGGTGACCTCTACATATCACTCGACACCGTCGCCAGCAATGCGGAACTGTTAGGCTCCTCTTATGCCCGCGAACTCCACCGCGTCATCATCCACGGCGTGCTTCACCTTTGCGGTATCAACGACAAGGGCCCCGGCGAGCGGGAGGTAATGGAGGCGTGCGAAGACCGGGCGCTGGCCCTGTGGGAGAGGATGAGAAATTGAGAAAATTCTCTAATTCTCAAATTCTTGATAGAAAAAGATATAGAACCTGCCTAAATAGAATGCCATGAAGAAACTACCAAACAGGAGAATTGTGCTTTCGCAATTACTCATTTTTTCAGCCTCCCAGTCTCTATGGGCACAAACGCGCCCCAACATTGTCTACATCATGACCGACGACCACACGGCACAGATGATGTCGTGCTACGGCAATAGTCCCATCCAGACGCCCAATCTCGACCGCATTGCCCAGGAGGGAGTCCGCTTCACCCGCAGTTTCGTGGCCAATTCGTTGTCGGGGCCCAGTCGAGCCTGCATGATTACGGGTAAACTTTCGCACAAGAACGGTTTCACCAACAACGAGCACGGTATCTTCGACGGCTCGCAGCAGACCATGCCCAAACTGATGCAACTGGCCGGTTACCAAACGGCCCTTATCGGTAAGTGGCACCTTGTCTCGACCCCCACGGGCTTCGACCACTTCGACATACTGCAGGGGCAGGGCGAGTACTACAACCCCACCTTCATTCACGATGACGGGACAAAAAGCATCGAGCAGGGCTACTGCACCGACATCATCACCGACAAGGCCATCCAGTGGATGGAAGGACGCGACCGCACCGAACCCTTCATCCTCTTCGTCCACCACAAGGCCTGCCACCGCGACTGGTTGCCGAAACTGGAGGACATGCGCCTCTTCGAAGACCAGACCTTCCCCCTGCCCGACACGTTCTGGGACACCTGGGAGGGCCGCGTGGCTGCCCAGCAGCAGGAGATGTCCATCGCCTCGCCCCACGACATGGACCTTATCTACGACAACAAAATATATTCGCCCGGCGACAAGAGCCGCCTCTCGTGGTCGTACCTCAACTATGTCAACCGTCTCGACTCGGCCGACCGCCGCACCTACTTCGAGTTCCACGACTCCATCACAGCAGCCTTCAAGGCCAATCCGCCCGAGGGACGTGCGCTGGCCGAGTTCAAGTTCCAGCGCTACATGCGCGACTATGCCAAGGTCACCAAGAGCCTCGACGACAATGTCGGTCGTCTGATGCAGTACCTCGAGCAGAGCGGCTTGCTGGACAACACCCTTGTTGTCTACACCAGCGATCAGGGATTCTACATGGGCGAGCACGGATGGTTCGACAAGCGTTTCATGTACGAGGAAAGTCTCAATACTCCCCTCGTCATGCGTCTGCCAAAGGGCTACAACCGGCGCGGAATTGTCGATGAAATGGTGCAAAATATCGATTACGCTCCCACCTTCCTCGAGATGGCCGGTGCCGTCATTCCCGACGATATCCAAGGGATGTCACTTGCCCCCTTACTCAAGGACGAGAACAGTCCCGAGAAGTGGCGTGATGCCATCTACTACCATTTCTACGAGTTCCCCGCCGAACACATGGTGAAGCGCCACTACGGCATACGCACCGAGCGCTACAAACTCATCCATTTCTACAACGACATCGATGTGTGGGAACTCTACGACCTGCAGACCGACCCCAAGGAGATGCACAACCTCTACGGTCTGCCCCAGTACCGGAAGTTGCAGCGCCAGATGCACCGCCGCCTCCGCCAGTTGCAGAAGCAGTACGATGATCCCATCGAATAACATTTTCTTCCAAAAAACCGTCAAACCATCACCCCGTGGTATAAATAACTGATTATTTGCCCACTACGCGGTGACGGTTTGGGTGATGGCAGGTGATGACGGTGATGGTTTCGCTCTCAAAAGGGGCGAAAAATGTCTAAAAGACTTGTTTCTTTAGGGTGCTTTTTCCGACAAGCACTGCAATGCTACCTTGGCGGAAACGTGCAATACAAACTTTTCCCATAGTATGGGAAATGCTTGTCCCATACTATGGGAAAAGCGTTTCCCACGCGTGGGAAAAACCGTTGCTCCTTATCGTTGTCGTGTTTACTTCACGCGCCAGACCTTCAGTGAGATGCAGTCGGGACGCACATCGGGGACGCAGACGAAGATGGAGCGGTTGAGCCAGTCGTAGGGACTGTCGGCAGGGGCCTCGAAGTGAGGCTCGGTGCGGAAGTAGAAACCCTCCGGGCCGGTGCACAGCAGACCGCGGTTGCGGACGTGGATGAGCGTGCCGTCGTCGGTGCGGATGTTGTAGATGGCTTCCAGTTCGGTGCGGCCACGCTCGCGGTCCACCAGTTGGTAGTCGGCGCCGCCGCTGAGCACTGTGCCACGCAGGCGCGGCCCGTCGAAGGTGCCGCCCGTGATGGGTATGACCACACGGGTGCCGTGGGAGGTGGGGCCCACGGTTATGGCCGGGTCGCAGGTTACGCACAGTTCGCACACGTATTCCAGGTCGGGCCCTTTGGGCGAGTCTTGTGCCTGTGCGAGGCTACACAGGCTTAACAGAAATGCAAAAATGCCCCATTTAATCGAATATTTCATAGTTGTTCCTTTGTTTGGTCTGTCGGTCTTCGTGATTCGTGCATCGTGTCCCTTTGCGGTGTTGTTTTCTGTGTCGTATTTGTATCGTTTTCTGACTTCTGGAGGGGGTGAAACACAAAAATATGCGGCAAAGTTAACAAAAATAAAGGAAAGTTTTGGTTTTTTCTTTGAAAGTTTATAAATTTGCCCCGAACAATCATTGAAAAACGCATACCGGGAAAACGCGAAAACGAGAACATTTCATTACCTTATTTATTAACTTAAATCCTAAAAGCAATGAAGAAAATCTACCTTCTTTTTGCATGGTTGATGGGTCTTTTTGGTCTGGCAGGTCTGTCTGCCCAGAACAATTATGACGCCGAACCAGATTACGACAATCCTCTGATTGAGGATGTTTGGCAGTTCAGCAGCCCGTTCTCCGACTTCCTCAATAGGGATGAAGACGGAAACGACTATGTCGATGCCAGTCGCGAAGGCAGTTTCTACGCTCTGCTCGACCGCGCAGGCGAGGCAGGCGAGAACGGCTATCCCACGAGCGACTTCTGGCACTCGTCGTGGCATTCCTATCCTGTTCACGACGTGCAGGGCAGCCACTACTTCCAGGTTGAGATGATTGACCCGGAGACGTTGCCCGAGCAGATTGTGTTCGTGTTCACCCGTCGTAATGCAACCAACGACCACACCACGGAGTGGAGTGTTCGCGGTACCAACGACCCCAATGCCGAGAAGGACCAGTGCGACGAAATCGCCTACATCCTGACTCCGTTCTCCAGCACCACGGAGACTCTGGTGTCCGAACCGTTCAACCCCATTGGCTACAAGTATCTGCGCTTCTATTCGGAGCATCAGTACCCCAGCGACCGTGTTTACTTCCACCTGTCGCGCTTCCAACTCTATCCGCTGAAGCAGATGTCCGACAACGAGGCTGCCCAGAAGATGTTGCTGGATGCCTTCGAAAAGTACTATGCTATGTACGACAGTTTCCCCACCGGCTTCGAGCCCGGTCAGTATGACGAGGAGGCTGTTACGACGTTCCAGGACCTGGTGTTCACCCTCGACATCGATGAGATGACCGACGACGAACTGGCCTCCCTGACCAAGGAACAGGCTCAGGCCCTGATTGATGCCGTGGAGGCTGCCTACCAGGCTGTGCTGGCCTCTAAGGTGACCGTGGGTCTGACCTCTGGTTACTACTACATCCGTGCCGGTATGCAGTACATGAACGATGTGGTTATCGGCCAGGATGAGGATGGCAACGACATCACGGAGACGCAGGAGCGCGTGAAGTATATGATGAGCCACAAGCAGGATGGTAAGTACTGGGGCATCTGGGGTACTCCCGACGACTTTGCCGAGGAGACCCGCCGCATCCGTCCGCTGTTCAAGATTACCAACGTGGGTGAGGGCCTCTACGACATCGAAGGCATGATGTACAACATGCGCTTCAACGATGTGGCTCGTAGCACCAGCGTGGAGATGTCGGCTGAGAGCGAGAACCAG
This sequence comes from Bacteroidaceae bacterium, assembly GCA_017444005.1. GTDB lineage: Bacteria > Bacteroidota > Bacteroidia > Bacteroidales > Bacteroidaceae > Physcousia. The sequence goes on from JAFSXQ010000293.1 coordinate 15,277, forward strand.
ATGGCCATCGAGGCTGTCGCTACGCTGGATGGTGTTTCCTACTTCAATATTCGTGTGGCTACGCAGAACGCTGACGATTACTTCTACCTGCATCAGAATAACCATAGCGACGGTGCCGGAAAGAATGGCTTCCTCGTAGGTTGGAGCCGCACTTGGGACGAGGCTGTTGGCCCGCGTGCTTCGGAGTGGACCTTCGAGAAGGTCGAAGATGCCGAGGCTGAAGCCATCATGACGGCTTGGGAGCCCTATCGCGACCGCCAGAAGTGGGTGGCTGATTACCATGCTTTATACGATGAGGCCAAGGCTGCCGTTGAGGCTGCCAAGGACGTTGCCCACATCGCCCTGATTGAGAACGTTGACCAACTCAGCAGCCCGTACTGCGACAGGGACGAAGGTACGGAAGCAAGCGGCCACGGCCTGAGCAAACTGATTGACGGCATCCTGGGTAAGGACGAGAACAGCAACTTCTGGCACAGCGACTGGCACGGCGAAGAACACGCTGAGGCTAAGCACTACCTGCAGGTTGAGTTGCTGGAGCCCATGACGGAGCCCGTCATGATGACCTTCAGCCGTCGTCATGGCCAGACCAACAACCAGATTACGAAGTGGAGCGTCTATGGTGCCAATGAGGACAACGTAGACCTGTTCCAGGAAGACCTGGATTCGCTGGCTACGTTCGACACGCCGTTCGGCAATGATGATGAAACCATCACCACCGACCTGTTCGACACGAAGGGTTACAAGTTCCTGCGCTTCTACTGCGAGAACAACACCAGCAGCAGCGCCTTCTTCTTCGCATCTGAGTTCAACCTGTATATCGACCGTGAGAATCCCAACTCACAGTTCTCTTCGATGGGTCAGGTGGCTATCGACCTGGACAACCTGCTGCAGGAACAGGCTGAAATTGCCGACTCTGCCCTCACACAGACTGACGTGGACAAACTGGCTGCTGCCTACGAGGCCTTCAAGGATGCCTTCGTCGATCCCGCTGAACTGCGCGAGGTACTCGCCAGCGTAGAGGGTAAGACTGCCCTTGCCGTCGTTGGTAAGAATCCTGGCTACTGGCCCGACAGTTCGACTGCCGATGCCCTTGACGCCACCATCGCTGCCGCTAAGGAATACGACACTGCTGGCCGCTACACCAAGGACCAGAGCACGAAGTTCATCGAGACCCTGCAGGCCCAGGCCGAGGCATTCGACAATGCCGTCATCAAGGTTCAGCCGGGCAAGTGGTATCGTTTCCGCTACGCTACTGAAGAGGAGTACACCGACCACGAGTGGCCCACGACGGGTAACGACGACGACATCAACGACGACGGCGTTCTGCTCAACGAGGCCCTCTTTGGCAAGTATGTTGTTGTGGCCGACTTCACCAGCACCAGTGGTGTGAACACCGTTGAGCCCATCGACGTGGACGACGTGAACATGAACAACTACGTATTCCTGGATGCCGATGAGGATATC
>JAFSXQ010000294.1 GCA_017444005.1 Bacteroidaceae bacterium
CTCATCGACGAGCAGAAACAAATAAGCATCCTGTCCACCGCCTCCGACAATGCCCAGGCGCGCTACCTGCCCCAGTGGTTCGACGCGCAACGCCAGAAGGACGGATGGGACGAGGGCCATTCAGCCGCCGTGGTACTGTGCGACGAGGCCCTGATGCGCCCCACCCTGCACGCCATCCCCGACGGTACGGAGGTGAACCTGACGATGGGCTACCCGCTGACCGACACCGCCGTCTACGGCTATCTATCGGCACTCTTCGACCTGCAAGTGGATGGTTACGATGCGGAATCGCAAGCGTTCCGACCCACCGCGCTGGAGCGGGTGGAGAAGAATCCCTTCTACCCCACCCTGCCGCAGGAGATGCTGTCCTTCACGCATCAGACCGAGAACCTCCAACTCGTCGACTGGCTGACGGCAGCCATCGAGGCCCTTGGGCGGCACCTGGCTCAATCCACTTCCGAACAAAGCGAGGAATCAACTTTCAACTTTCAATTTTCAATTTTCAACTCCCTCTACTCCGAAGCCACGTTCCAACTCTACCAGACGCTCAGCCAGTTCCGCTGGCTCGTCTCCGAGGGCATCCTCAACGTGCGCCCCACCACCCTGCGCCGTCTCTTCCGCCAGGCCGTTCAGTCGGCCAGCATCCCCTTCCACGGCGAGGAAGACCAGGGACTGCAGGTGATGGGACTGCTGGAGGCGCGCAACCTCGACTTCCGTCACCTCATCATGCTCTCCGTGGGCGAGGGCATCATTCCCCGCCGGGCCTCGGACACGTCGCTCATCCCCTACGTCCTGCGCACCAGTTTCGGTCTCGACACCACCGAACGCCAGGACGCCGTCTATGCCTATTCGTTCTACCGCCTGCTGCAACGGGCAGAGGACATCACGCTCGTCTATAACGACAACAGCAGCGGCACCAGCCAGCGCGAGCAGAGCCGTTTCCTGCGCCAACTGCAGACGGAGACCCCACTCCGCATCCGTACCCTCACCGACAGCCAGCAGGTCGGCCTTGCCGCCCCCGCGCCCATTGTCGTCGAGAAAGACCCGGCCATCATGGAGCGCCTGATACAGAAACGCTACCTCTCCCCCACGGCCATCAACCAGTACATCGAATGCCCCCTGCGCTTCTACTACCAACAGGTGGCCGGCATACGCATGCCCGAACGGCCGCAGGACGGCATCGACCCGGCCATTTTCGGTACCCTGTTCCACGACACGTGCGAGCACTTCTATCGCACTATCTGCCAGGAGACGGGCCGCAAGCAAGTACTGGCCAGCGACCTGCAGCCCTACATCGACCAGCCCGCGCGGCTCGCCCCCTTCCTCGACACGGCCTTCGGCGACGTGCAGAGCCATTCGGGCGTGAACATGATTATCCGCGAGGTCATCACCCAACTCGTCCTGCAACTGCTTCGCTGGGACGTGGCCCATACGCCCTTCACCGTCTACGACATGGAATTGGAGGTGAAGGCGCCCTTCAACATCCTCACTTCCCAGGGACCCATCACCCTCAGCATCGGCGGACGCATCGACCGGCTGGACATCATGACCGTGGAGGGCCGACCCACCCTGCGTGTGGTCGACTACAAGACGGGGCGCATCAAAACCGGGCCGCGCGACGTGGCAACCATCTTCGACGGAGAATCCGCCGGAGCCCACGCCTATTACCTCCAGACCTTCCTCTACGCCACCATCATGGCCCGCCGGGAACGGGAACTGCCCGTCGCGCCCTGCCTCTTCTACATCCTGTCGGCAACGGATGCCGTCAACTACGACCCGACCCTGCGCTTCGGACGCACCGCCATC
>JAFSXQ010000295.1 GCA_017444005.1 Bacteroidaceae bacterium
CGGTGACGCTGAAGAATCAGGACAACTCGACCTACGCCACCCGCAACTACGTCAACCTGTACATTCCGAACGCCACACCGACCGTTATCAGCGGCGCCCTTGACGGTACAGATCCAACCATCAAACTGAAGGGTGAGTTCCTGGAGCAGACGCTCACGACCGACCAGCACGTCATGGTCTTCGGATTGCCGTTCAAGGACCATAGCAAGGAACACAACGATGAGGTTGCAGCGCACCACGAGTACGACCCACTCAAGCAGGTGGGCTTCTTCACCAACGACAACTGGGCGCGCGAAGACTTCCCGCTACTGATGGCTCACGCCAACAGTTATCCCAGCACGGCAACTGTGGCCACTGATGCAGGGTCGCAGCGCAACAACAAGTATGTCTATCACAACAAGATCTACTATCTCTACACGCCACCGGCAGTATCGCCCTCGCGCTATGCAGTGGTTCTGTTCGACGAGGACAGCATCGATGAACCGCAGGAAGAACCGATAACAGACTTGTCGGCCTTCCGATGGGGCGTCTACGACCTCAGTGGTCGCCTGTTGCGCACCAAGGAAGCCGTGATGAACGGCACATGGCGGCGCCACCTGCCACCAGGCATGTACATCGTGAATGGACGGAAGCTACCTGTGAAGTAAAGTTGAAGATTGAAAGTTGAAAATTGAAGATTGAAAGATTGAATATGAAGCGAATTGCATATATAAGTGTCCTGATGGCAGGACTGATAACCAGTTGCGTCGACAACCACATCCTGCCTGCCGAATCGGGTGAAGGAGCAGGGCAGGGGATAGCCTTTACAGGCAGTGTCGCCAGCAGCCAGTGGGCCACCCGTGCCGACAAGACCATCGTCAACAAGGGCGAGACGCATCTGCTGCCCACAGCCACCAGCCATCAGCGGGTCGGCATCTTCGGTGCCTACACAGGGCAGAACAAGTGGGCCGACCTGGTGACATTGTCCAAGAAGGCGAACCCGACCGGCGAGGAAACTAAAACCCTCAACACCTATTACTCTGCCAGTCAGATGTACAATGTGCCAGCCACCATCGAGGAGTACGCCAACGGCAGCAACTCCCTTACCTATGCCCCCCTGCGATTCTGGCCCAACAACGTGCTGACCACCCCGGCCACGGGACACGAGTACATGACCTTCTGGGCCTACTACCCCTACAACCCCACGTCGAGCATGGGTACCTACGGCATCTCGATGACCGATGCCGAGATGGGGGCTGGCAAGGGCATGGGCCGCGTGAAGTTCACCATGCACCCCGATGCCTCGCAGCAGAACGACTTCCTCATTTCGGCGCCCGTGGTGGACTGCAACCGCGACAAGTATCCGCTCATCCGCACAGATGGCACCCCTGCGCCCTACGACGACACACCCACCTACGCGCCCAAACCCGTGCCCTTCCGCTTCTACCACATGCTGGCACAGGTGCGCTTCTATGTCTTCATCCGTGGTGACGACAAGATGGTGTATCAGAAGGACGGCGAGGGCAACGACCTGATGGCCGATGCTGACTGGTTCGACAGTTGGGCTACAAATGGCACCATCATGGATGCCTACGGCAATGTCTATACAAAGAAAGGGGATAATGAAGTTGAACAGACAACGCGCAAGGCTGGACTTACAGATGAGCAAATTGAGACCTATCATTGTGGTAATCTTACCAAGGCTGGATTTCTGGCTCTCAATCTGAAAGTGCCCGATGAGTCGCAGTGTGTGCGCTGGGACCGTTCCGAGCCTGCCATCTGGGACCTGAACCATGCCCGCCGCCGTGCCAACATCACCTACACGATGGAGTTGAACAACATCAAGACCTCGGCCACCTTCTTCCCCAACTACAACAGCGAAGGACGTGCCACCATCGATGTGGAGGAGGCCCATTCCCTCGGTTCGGCCACCATCAACACCTATCTCATGAACCCCTATTGGTTCACCTTCCGCAACGGCCAGCGCGAGCGACTGAACGACAACTATATGTTTGGCTATTATGAGGACACGCCAGCGGCGAAGGCCATTGATGCCACAGAAGGGTCGGCTGCCCTGTCTGGCTATGACGACTACGACGGCATGAACTGGACGGGCCTGACCGATCCGCTCTGCTACCTGACCCACAAAACGACTGACCAGAAAGAAGCACTTGAAGGAATCGGCGAAGACTCCTGGATTGACAACAGCGACCACAGCAAAGGCCACAAGCACTACAACTTCGCCCCAGGCAACATTCTGCTGGTGGTGCCACAGACGCTGAGCGACGACGACGTGCCCCACGTGGTCATCACGGCGCACGGCAAGACCAAGCAGGGAACTGACGCCGCCATCGACAACACCGCCCGCGTGACGGTGAACCTGCTGAAGATGGGTATTTCGTGGGAGAGTGGTTACATCTACTGCTACGCCTTCCTCGACGACCTGAAACCGGGCGACGACAAGGTACGCGGACCGGAGTCCATCACCGTCCTGTTCAACACCGACTGGTACCCCGACCAGTGGTGACCAGCCTGCTTCGTTCCTGTGCCTGCGATAATATCGCAGGCTCTATAACAACAACCCAAACACCATGGAAAAAATACCGCACCGCCTCGACAACGTCGACTACCACGGACGCCGCATCTACCACATCACGATGGTGACAGAAGGGCGCCGCAATATCCTCGGCTGTGTAGAGGGAGATCCCGCCATCCCCGCAGGCCAGCAGGGAGCGCCCCACACCAAGGCTACGGAACTGGGGAAGGAGGTGATTGCCTGCCTGCGTGCCATCCCGCTGCATCACCCGGAGGCCCGCCTGATAGCCTACCAACTGATGCCCGACCACCTGCACTTCATCCTCTTCATCACCCGCGACGGCGGTGAGCACCTGGGTCGCATCATCCAGGGCTTCAAGATCGGCTGCAACAGGGCCTACCGCGCCGTTGTTCCTGTGCCTGCGATAATATCGCAGGCTCTCCAACCATCGCAGGCACATCAACCACGCCGCCCCACGACGGAGGAGCGCAAGCACGGCCTGCTGTGGCAGGCCAGTTACTATGAAAAGCCGCTCTCCGGCAAAGACCAACTGGA
>JAFSXQ010000004.1 GCA_017444005.1 Bacteroidaceae bacterium
GAGGCGCGGACGTCCCTCGTTCAGCACCAGCACGATGGGCTTGCCCGTCCCGGCCAGTGCCTTGACGAGTGCCGTCTGGTTGGGGCTCAGTTCCAGGTTGTCGGTGTTGCCCGGCGTCTCGCAGTACGAGTTTTCGCCGATGCAGGCCACGATGACGTCCTTGTCCCGGGCGGCCTGCAGCGTACCGTCGATGTCCAGTCCTTCCTCCTTCTGCCAGTCGCTGCCCGGAGCCCAGTGCGTGCCTTCGCACAGGGCGACGTGGTCGGCCCCGAAGCGTTCGCGCAGGGCCGTGTAGAAGGTGTGGTACTTGCCAATCTTCCGGGCCACCTCGTTCGTGCGGTCGCCCTGCCAGGTGTAACTCCACCCGCCGTTCATCGTCCGCCAGTTGTTGGCGTTGGGCCCGCAGACCAGTATCCGCGTCCCCTCCTTCAGCGGCAGCAATTCTTCATTTTTCAGCAGCACCATGCACTCCTCCGTCATCGTGCGGGCCTCGTTGGCAAAACGTTCGCTGGCGAAGTCGGGGAACTGCTTGGCCAGTTGCTTGGGCGTCAGGTCCCAGGTCTTCCGGTCCAGCAATCCCAGGCGCACCTTCATGCGCAGTACGCGCCGCACGGCATCGTCGATGCGCTCCATCGGGACGCGGCCCTCGTTGACCAGTTCGCGCAGCAGGTCGCAGAAGTCCATCTCGTAGGGCACCATCGACATGTCGATGCCCGCGTTGATGGCCATCTCGATGGCCTCCTTCTTCGAGGCGGCGATGTGGTCACGCGTGTAGAGGTTGTTGATGTCGGCCCAGTCGGTCACAATCATGCCGTCCCACTGGAGTTGTTCCTTCACCCATACGGTCAGCAGTTCGCGGTTGGCGTGGAAGGGCAGACCGTTGTTCACACCCGAGTTCACCATCAGCGACAGGGCTCCGGCCTCGATGGCGCGGCGGAAGGGCTCGAAGTACTTCTCCCGCATTTCGCGCTCCGAGACGCTGCTCGGCGTACGGTCCTTGCCACTCACGGGCACGCCGTAGGCCATGAAGTGCTTCACGCAGGCAGCCACCCGTTCGGGGCCGATGTGGTTCGGGTCGTCGCCCTGATAACCGATTACAGCCTCGCGGGCCATCTCGGCGCTCAGGTAGGCGTCCTCGCCGTAACTCTCCCACATGCGGCTCCACAGCGGGTTACGTCCGAGGTCCATCACGGGCGAGTAGACCCAGGGGATGAGGCCGGCGCGGCTTTCGTAGGCCGCAATCTCGTGGATGCGGCGTGGGATGCTGCGGTTGAACGATGCCGCCTGTCCCACCTCCTGCGGGAAGAGCGTGGCGCCCCACGTGTAAGATGCTCCGTGTATCTGGTCCACGCCGTAGACCTGCGGCACGCCGCTCGAAGCCTCGGCCGACAACTGGTTCAGCCGGCGGATGAGTGTGGCCCACACCTCGGGCGTCTGGGCCAGGCTCTTCGGCACGTTCAGTATGCTGCCTACCTTGTATGTATTAAACGCGCGCGTGAGGGCGGCTTCGTCCAGCCGGAATTCCTCGCCCGCCGAGCGGTCGGTGATGACGTCGATGGTCAGTTCACACATCTGTCCGATTTTCTCGTCCAGCGTCATTTGGGCCAGCCTTTGCTCGACCTGTCGTTCCATCCCTTCGTCGCGGGGTATGGCTCTTTGTTGTGCATTCATGTTCATGGTGGCGATGGTTGCCAGAGCAAAAGTAATGATTCGTTTCATATCCGGATGTGTGTTGTTTATCCATTCACGGCACAAATATAATACAAATCTGCGATAATCGGGCAAAAGATTTGGCTTTTTTTCGCGAAATAAAGGACAAGCGAAGCGACTTCGTCGATTACCAATAATTTTGCTACTCTCTCACACATTTAATACCGTTATGCGTGTTAATTCACAAAAAAATTCGTACCTTTGCACCCACATAGATAATAAAGGAGACAGAATTATGGCAACACCCATCAGACCAATACCTGTAGTAACAGGCGACGATGCACTCCGCTTCGTGGAGGCTGCAGAAGCCGCTGAGCGCACCCCCCACACTGTGGAGTTGGGAATCTCGCGCGAGGAGTTCAACAAGATTATGCAGACGGCACAACTCTACTAATGGGATTTCTGGCTGACAAATGTACATTCAGATTGCTTACACGTGAGTTAATAGACACGTGTAAGCCCTTTTCATGCGGATACGATGATCTGGACGAGTACTTCCTGAAAGACTCACCCCTATGGGCCGACCAGATGTATGGCAAGACATATTGCTTCGTCCTGAAAGAAGACCCTGAGACAATAGTGTGTGCATTCTCCCTTTCCAACGAAACCATACGTGTTGACATGCTGCCCAACTCGCGCCGCAAGCACTTCCTGAAGACCATTCCAAGAGAGAAGCAGATACGCCGCTATCCCGCCGTCCTCATCGGCAGGCTTGGTGTGGATGTTCAATTCGCAGGAAAGGGAGTTGGCACAGAGTTGATGGAAATACTGAAATTCTGGTTTGTCGAGCCCGACAACAAGGCGGCAGTGCGCTATCTGGCAGTCGATGCGCTGAACAATCCGAGCACACTCAACTACTATGCGAAGAACGGCTTCTCCTTCCTTTTCAAGGATGACGAGCAAGAAGCCGCCAGTGCCAAGATGAAACTGCCTTTGAAAACTCGCTACATGTATTTTGATTTGATAGAAGTTGTAAGAAAGTAGATTTCCCCCATGCCCCACAGAGAGAACATAATAAATATTGTTCTTGGACAAGCCAAGCGGCAAAGCCGAGCGAAGCGAGAGCAAAGAATGACCGAAACATTTGGCTATTCCAATAATTTTGCTACTCTCTCTCTCACAGGTACTCACCTACAATAAGCTTTCTACGGTTAGCCCGCTTGCGGGCGCGTTAATATACGGCTTTTCTTGCATCCGTGCAAGGGAGGCCGCATTGTTTTTTACTCCCGTACAGGCAATGAATTTCTTAAATAAAAGTCAGATATAACCCCAAATGATTATGAAGAAAAAAGATTATCAGAAACCGACGATGCAGGTCGTCAAGTTACAACAGCAGACGCAACTGCTGTATGCCAGCTTCAATGCCGAGCGCCCGAGTTACGGCACGGCGAGCGTCGAGGACGGAACGGAACAGGATTGGGATTAAAACAAGGAGGACACGACTATGAAGAAGTTTTTAACAGACATCCGCACCGTGGCCGCCCTGCTCATGGCATCGGCCACCTTCGTTGCTTGCTCCAGCGACGACAACATCATTGAGGAGCAGCCCGTGCAGCCCACGGGGCAAGTGTACACCTTGACCGTTAACGCCTCGAAGGGCGGCGACGCCACGACCCGCGCCCTGGCGCTCGACGGCGAGGACGGCAAGACGCTCAACGCCACGTGGGCCACTTATGAGGACGTGTATGTGAAGAAGGGCGACGACGGATGGGCCACCAGCGGCTCGCTGAAGCCTCAGAGCGACGGCGCAACCGCCGTGCTGAAAGGCTCGTTCAGCGTCCCCAACGGCCTTTCCACTGGGGACGTGCTGACCCTGCAATTCCCCCGCAGCGGCGAGCGTGACTACAGCGGGCAGGTGGGCACGCTGGCCGACATTGCCGAGAAGTACGACTACGCCACGGCCAGCGTCACCGTGGCTCAAAGGGACCTCTCAAGCGAAATCAAGACCACAGGGCCCGCCACGTTCGAGAACCTGCAGGCCATTGTGAAGTTCACGCTCAGGGACAAGGCCAACAACGACACGCTCCGGGCCTCGCAACTCACCGTGAGCGACGGCACCCACACATACTACGTCACCCCCGACTTTGCCACCGACGAACTCTACGTGGCCCTGCCCGACATCAGCAGCCAGACCGTCACGCTCACTGCCAACGTCGGCTCCCGCATCTACACCTACGAGCGGGCCGACGTCACCTTCGTCAACGGCAAGTACTACGCCATCACGGTGAAGATGACCGACAGCACGCAGCAGTTACCGCTGACCGTGGAGGCCCTGACCGCCGGCACGGTGACGGTGGACATCGCCAGCACGTCGTTCGCCGGCATGTATTACTCGAAGAACGGCGACACGAAGGCGCTCATCGAAAAGTCGACGGACATTGACGTCAACGCGGGCGACAAGGTGCAGTTCTACGGCAAAGGCACCAGCACGCAGATATTTAGCCTTAACACGAATGTCAGTATCCGAGGCACGGCGCAGACGAAAGTTTACGGCAACATCATGAGCCTCATCAACGAGACGGGCTACACCACGGAGAAAAACCTGCCGAGCGATTCTAATTTCGGCCACCTTTTCGAAGAGAACACCGGGCTGACCGAGGCCCCCGCGCTGCCCGCCGAGACGCTGGCCACGGATTGCTACCGAGGGATGTTCGAAAACTGCATATACCTGACCACGGCCCCCGAACTGGCCGCCAAGACGCTGGTCACGAATTGCTACTACGCGATGTTCAGCGGCTGCGGGTACCTCAACTATGTGAAGTGCCTCGCCACGTCGGGCATCAACGAGAACGAAAGCACCACAGATTGGCTCAAAGGCGTTTACACA
>JAFSXQ010000296.1 GCA_017444005.1 Bacteroidaceae bacterium
ATTTTCAATTTTCAATTTTCAATTGGCGAAGCCTTTGCCCAGGACGGGCGCAACCGCGTGGCCTCCACCATCGTGGCCGACGGATTGGCCCAACTGCCGGCACAGAACCTCGACGCCCTGGAGCAGGTGATGGGCGAAATAGCCGGTACCGGTTCGGAGGGCATAGGCATGCTGGTGCAGTACCTCAACGACAGCGAGGAGGGCAAGGGCGCCACGTTCGAGTACGCCATAGACGGACTGACAAACTACGTGAGTGCTAAGGGGCGCGAGGCCCTGCGCACCACCATTTGTGAAGGACTGAAGAAGGGCATCGCCACGGCCAAGACCAATGCCCGGCGGGCCTTCTACGTGCAACAGTTGGGCAAGATAGCCACAGCGACTGAGGTGCCCTTCCTGGAGACGCTGCTCACGGACAGTTACCTGAAGGAGTACGCCCTCGCCGCCCTGACGCCCTTCGGAAAGGGCAAGTCCGACAGCCGCATAGAGGCCCTGGACAACAAGTCGGCCAGTATTGCCGCCCTGCGCAGCAAGGTGGAGTCGGCAACGGCCTCCAAGCAGCCCGCCCTGCTGCTGAAGGCCCTGAAGAGCCCCGACCGCAACATCCGCACCAATGCCCTGTCGCTGGCCGATGAACTGAAACTGACGGGCTTCGATGCGCAGGTGCTGAAGGTCTATCCGAAACTGAAAACCGATGCCCAGGCCGACGTCCTCCGCTGGCTGGGCAATACCCACAACAGCGCACCGGAGGCCGTGCAGCAGGTGGTTGCAGCCGTCTCCTCCACCGACAACCAACTGGCCCAGGCTGCCATCGAGGCTGCCGGTCGCATCGGTGGCGACAAGGCGTTGGAGGCACTCATCGCGGCCCTTGACGGTCCGAATGCCAACCGAGCATCGTCGGCACTGACGGCCTTCAACGGCGACATTAAGCCCGGTGTGCTGAAGGCTCTGCAGGCCAAGGGCAACGGCGCTACGACTCATCTGCTGGCCCTGGCCGGGGAACGTCGCATCCAGGAGGCCTACCAGCCGCTGACGACGCTCGTCAGCAACGACGCCCTGCGTCCGGCAGCCGCCAAGAGCCTGATGCAAATCGTGAAGGCGGAGACCTACCCCGACCTGCTCGCCCGCTTCCAGCCGTACCCCGACCTCTACTACGGCCTCATGGCCCAGCGCGGTTCGCAGGACGACCTCAAGACCATCGCCCAAGCCGCACCGCAGAGCCAGGATGCGCTGGCCGCCCTGCTCCGGGTGAACAGCAGCGATGCCGTGTCGCCCCTGATGAGCCTCGCCGCCAGCAATGCCGGCAACCGCGACAAACTGCTCAACCGTGCGCTCACCCTGACGAAGGCCGCCAACTGGCCCAGCCTGCAGAAGTATCAACTCTACAAGCAATCGCTGGAGATGAAGCCCTCCCCGGCCGTCGCCGACAAACTGCTTGCAGCCCTCGGCACGCTGGCCAACGAACCGGCGCTGAACCTGGCTGCTACGTATCTGGACGTGAAGGACAACGACCTGGCCGCTGCCCATGCCGTCACCGACCTCATCGCCAAGAACGAACCCCTGCAGCGCGGTGCGCACGTCCGTGAGATGCTCCTGAAGGCGCAGAACGTCTTCAAGAGCCATACCGAGAACGCCGATGCCGGCTATGCCGTAGACCAGGTGAACACCCTGCTGCCCAAGATTGTCGACGACCCCAATGCCGCCACGGCCAAGGTGACGACCCTCTCCGAAGAGGAGCGCAAGGCCGGTTTCGAACTGCTCTTCGACGGCACCAACTTGGACCAGTGGCAGGGCAATAAGACCGACTACGTGCCCATCGACGGTGCCATCTACGTCAGCGCCCACTACGGTTCGGAGGGCAATCTGTACACGACCAAGAAGTACAGCGACTTCGTCTTCCGCTTCGAGTTCTGCTTCGTGCGCCCGGGCATCAACAACGGTGTCGGCATCCGCACCCGCGAAGGCGTGGATGCGGCCTACGAGGGCATGGAGATACAGATTCTGGACCACGACGACCCCATCTATAAAGGCCTGCGCGACTATCAGGTTCACGGTTCTGTCTATGGCATCATTCCGGCCAAGCGCTACAAGCACAAGCCGCTGGGTGCGTGGAACTATGAAGAAATCCGTGCTGAAGGCGACCACATCACCGTCACTCTCAATGGCGAAGTCATCGTGGACGGCAACATCCGCGAAGCCTGTCAGGGACACAACATGGCCCCCGAACCCGGAAAGCCCAACCCCTACACCGTAGACCACCAGAGCCATCCCGGACTCTTCAACCCCGACGGCCTGATTTGCTTCTGCGGACACGGCGAAGGACTGAAACTGCGCAACATACGCGTCCTGGACCTCGCACAGCAGAAGGCCAAGGCCAAACCGGCAAAGGCGAAGGCGAAAAGTAAAAAATAGCCTACTGAATGCTTGCAGGTACGAAAAAAAATGTTTACATTTGCAGCATGTTAGAAAGGTAAGGGATATATGTCTAAGTATAACATTGTAGAGCGAAAGGAGAAGGACGCCAGTTACAGAATGCAACTGCGCTCTGAGTTGGTCGACGAATTGTACGACAGGATTATGCAGAAACTGATTCTGGAGAAGAAGTACCGCGACCCGGACTATTCGGCCCGCCAACTGGCTCAGGAACTGGGCACCAACACGCGCTACGTCAGCGCCGTGGTCAGCCTGCGCTACCAGGACAACTATTCCACGCTGGTCAACGACTTCCGCATTCGCGAGGCGGCGTACATGCTCACCGATAAGCGATGGGGCGACCTCAACGTCGAGGACATCGGCCTGGCCGTGGGCTTCTCCAACCGCCAGTCGTTCTACGCCTCTTTCTACCGCATGAAAGGCATCACGCCCAGGGAGTACCGCCTGCTGCAGGCCGATAAGTTTAGGAAATGAGCACAGCCGTCACTGATATACGCTTTGCCGACCTGCAACTGCTGAGGTACACCGTCGAGGGCTTCTCGCGGCTCACGCTGCAACAGAAACTGTTCGTATATTACCTGTCCGAGGCCAGCCTCTGGGGGCGCGACATCCTGTGGGACCAGAACGGTCGCCTGGGTCTGTCGCTGCGCCGGATGCTGGAGGCGGTTTATGTGGGAGTCAGGAGTGGAAAAGTGGCGTGCGCGGATGCTGACGAGCGTGCCGCGTTCGAGACCTATATGCGCTGTGTGTGGTTTGCCAACGGAGTGCACCACCACTATGCGATGGACAAGTTCCGCCCCCGGTTCAGCGAGGCGTTCCTGCGCAGGGCCCTGCAGGCTGTCGGCTACGAAGCCGACGAGGAACTCCTGCGGCTCGTCTTCGACCCCGACTTCATGCCCAAGCGTGTCAACCAGGCTGACGGCGACGACCTGTTGCAAACCTCTTCGATGAACTACTATGCCCCCGATGTCGCCCAAGCCGAGGCCGAGGCGTTCTACGCCCGGATGAAGCAGGATGGTGGCGACTGCCCTCCGATGTATGGTCTGAACAGCCGGCTCGAGCGCGATGCCGAAGGTCGGCTTGTGGAGCACGTCTGGCGTAGCGGCGGCATGTATGGACCGTACATCGACAACATCATCTCGTGGCTGCAACGGGCCTGTGAGGTGGCCGAGAACGAAGGACAGCGCGATGTGATACAGACACTTATCGACTTCTATCGCACGGGCGACCTGCGCACCTTCGACCGCTATTGCATCCAGTGGGTCGGCCAGACCGAGGGCGAAGTGGATTTCACGAACGGATTTACGGAAGTCTATGGCGACCCGCTGGGGCTGAAGGCCTCGTGGGAGGGCTACGTGAACATCGTAGACCGCCGGGCAACGGAGCGCACACGGACGCTGAGCCAGTGGGCCCAGTGGTTCGAGGACAATTCCCCCGTGGACGCCCGGTTCAAGAAACGCGAATGTCGTGGCGTATCGGCGCGGGTCGTGGAGGCAGCCATCCTGGGCGGCGACCTGTATCCGGCCAGTGCCATCGGCATCAATCTGCCTAACAGCAACTGGATTCGGCAACGATACGGCAGCAAAAGCGTGACCATAGGCAACCTGACCCGTGCCTACAACGAAGCAGCGCGGGGAAGCGGTTTCCGCGAGGAGTTCGTCGTGGACACCCCGACGCTGGAACTCCTGAACCATTACGACGAGGCCCTCGACGATCTGCACACCGACCTCCACGAGTGTCTGGGGCACGGGAGCGGACAGTTGCTGCCGGGTACCGACCCGGATGCACTGGGCGCATACGGCAGCACCATCGAGGAAGCACGTGCCGACCTCTTTGCCCTCTATTACATTGCCGACCCCAAGTTGGTGGAGTTGGGACTGGTGCCCGACGGCGAGGCCTACAAGAGCCAGTACTACAGTTACCTGATGAACGGCATGCTGACGCAACTCGTCCGCATCGAA
>JAFSXQ010000297.1 GCA_017444005.1 Bacteroidaceae bacterium
CGCGTTAAACTATGTTAAAAGACGTGAAAATGCATTATTTTCGTTGCACAATGGGGGATGGAGCGCAAGCGAATGCTCCACCGAATGAAAGAAATTAGAAGAATTAGAATAATTTTATCCAGAAATTAGAACAATAGAAACTATTGATTGGAATTTTTGGATAATTGCTGATAATTTCTTTCACAGAAACATCGCCAGCGCGATTCGCTGAATATACATGAACGGAGAGAGAGCGTTACCTAACGCGTAGCCATCACCCAGTCGATGAGTTTTGTCTCTGTCGAGAAGTTGACGCCAATCTTGAACAGCGTGCGCGGGTCGTCCTCGAAGGGACGGGCATACCCCTTTTCCTCTATCTGCTGCAAGGCTTCGGCTGCCGTCCTGTCGACTTTCAGTTCCAGGATGTAGATGTACTGGGGCGTCTGTATCAGCACGTCCATGCGACCGTTGGCGGTATGCCGTTCTACGTCAACATAGAAGCCCAACAGACGGAAGAACACGTAGAGGGTGTTCTGGAAATATTTCTCTGCCTTGCCCACCACCTCGTAGTCGCCCGTGGCGAAGAAGTCCTCCAGGCGATGCATGAAGTCCTCGGCCTTGCCCCGTTCGATGTCCTTTATGAACTGAGTAACGGCAAATCTGCTATTGCCACTCACCTTGGGGGTGTAGAAGGGCAGAAGGTATTTGATGAAGCCCTGCTCCACCTCGCGATTGGGGAACCCAAGCGTATAGGTGTCGAACTCCCGGTCATAGTTTTTCAGCGTAAGATAGCCACTCTGGTAGAGCAACGGAAGCGGGTTCTCGTCCATGATGTCTATGCTGTTCAGCGTATCGGTGGAGACTTCTTCCGTAGTCATGTTCTCCAGAGGGTAGCAGGTCTTCTTCAACTGATAGACCAGGAACGAAGGCGTGCCCGTCTCGAACCAATAGTCGCGGAACACCTTGAAGGAAAGTGTACTGAGCAGGCTGAAGGGATTATAGGCCCCCTCCTTGGCATATTCGTTGAAGTAATAGCCGTCGTAGTCGAGGCGCAACCGCCGATAGCATTCCTCCTTCGTCATACCGTTCTCTGTGGCCAATTCCACGACGTCGCCGTCAAAGTTCTCATGCAACTCCTGTTCGCTGATGCCGCATATATGGCTATATTGAGGCAGCATCGAAATGTCTATGAGGTTGTTCAGGTCGCTGAAAACACTTACCTTACCGAACTTCGTCACACCGGTCAGGAAGGCAAACTTAATGTGAGCATCGCACGATTTCAGCACCCCGTAGAAGGCCTTCAGCGTATTGCGGTACTCGGTCTGGAGCGCATCGTTGCCGATGGCCTGTAACAGCGGTTTGTCGTACTCGTCGACAAGGATGACCACCGGCATGCCTGTCTGCTCGGCAGCCGCCTTGACAACTAATTCAAAACGTCCTTCCAACGAAGGTTCCTTCCACTTTGGAGGGTACTGGTTCTCCCATCCGAGAAGCGCCCTGTTCAGTATTTCATCCAGCGATGTCGCCGAATCGTATTTCTTGACGTTCAGGTCCAGGTGCAGGATGGGATATTCCTTCCACTCCCAATCCGCTGTGCCGGCATACAGCCCTTCGAACAGTTCTTTCTTTCCGGAGAAGAATGCCTCCAGCGTGCTCACCATGAGCGACTTGCCGAAGCGCCGCGGGCGGCTGAGGAAATAATACGAACCCTCAGACGCCATCTTGTACATCAGCGCCGTCTTGTCGACGTAGGCATACCCCTCACGACGAATCTTCTCAAAATTCTGTATTCCTATCGGATATTTCATTACTCTGAACGTGTTTACCGCTGCGAAGTTACAACTTTTCTGCTGCAAAATTAAGAATTTTCTTCAGATATACAAAGAAATTGGAGCATGATTTGAAACGAATGTGGAATAATATATAATATAAGGTACGCGCGCGAGGAGAGGCTTACAAAACTCAGGAGAGGCTGCGTCCAACGGCGCAGCCTCTCCTGGGTTATCGGGTCAGGGATGTATTACTTCGTCTCTTCCTCGCTGATCTTGCGACCCATCACCAGGTAGGCAACGGGAGCGGCAACGAACATGGAGGTGAACGTACCGCAGACAACACCCAGAATCATGGCGAAGGAGAACGAGATGATACTGTCGGCACCCTTGAAGAACAGACCTATCACGAAGATGACGGCCAGAACGATGAAGGTGCTGACGGAGGTGTTGATGGTACGGTTCAGCGTGGAGTTCAGCGACTGGTTAAACAGAAGTTGACGGTCGCGCTTGGGATAGAGACCCAGGTTCTCGCGGATACGGTCGAAGACAACCACCTTATCGTTGATGGAGTAACCCACGGCGGTCAGGATGGCACCGATGAAGGTCTGGTCGATTTCCAGCGAGAAGGGAACCAGGCCCCACAGCATGGCGTAGGCACCGAAGATGACGATGATGTCGACAATCAGTGCAGCGATGGCACCCACGGAGAAGGCCCAGTTGCGGAAGCGCAGCAGGATGTAGAGGAAGATGGCAACGAAGGCCAGCGATACGGCAATCTTGGCGCCCGTAGTGATGTCCTCAGCCACCGAAGGACCAACCTTCTGGCTCGAGATGATGGAGCCACCCTCGCGCACGTCGCGGTTGATGAAGGTCTCCAGTTCCAGGTCGCTGGCCAGCAGACCGGCACCCTGCAGGGTGTTGAAGAGTTGTGCCTCCAGTTCGCTGTCCACCTCTGTACCATCCTCGTCGATGCGATAGTTCGTGGAGATACGGATGGTCTGGCCGTCGGTACCGATGGCGATGGCCGAGGTGTTGCTCTCGGGGAAGGCCTCAGCGAGCAGACCGCGCACCTGTTCGGGCTGCACCTGCTTGTCGAAGGTCACGACGAAGTTACGACCACCGGTGAAGTCGATGCTCTTGCTGAAGCCACGACCGAAGACGAAGGCCAGCGAGATGAGAGCCAGTGCACCGAAGACGGCAAAACTCTTCTTGTAGTTCTGCATGAACTTGAAGGTGGGATCCTTGAACGACATGCGGTTGCCCAGGGCGGTCTTGAAGGTCAGGCCGAGCCACTTGTCGCGGGCGTGCATCTCGGTGTAGAGCACACGGGTCAGGAACACAGCGGTGAAGAACGAAACCAGAATACCGATAATCAGCGTGGTGGCGAAGCCGCGGATGGGACCTGTACCGAAGTAGTAGAGGATGATACCGGTGATGATGGAGGTCAGGTTAGAGTCGAAGATGGCGCTGAAGGCGTTGCTGTAACCAGCGGCCAGGGCCTCGCGTACGTGCTTGCCCGACTTCATTTCCTCCTTCGTGCGCTCGTAGATGAGCACGTTGGCGTCGACGGCCATACCCAGGGTCAGCACCATACCGGCGATACCGCTCATGGTGAGGGCTGCCTGAAACGAGGTCAGGATGCCGACGGTGAAGAACAGGTTGAGCAGCAGGGCACCGTTGGCCACCATACCGGGGATGAAGCCGTACATGGCAATCATGTAGAGCATCAGGATGATGAAGGCCAGCACGGCGCTGTAGATACCCATGCGGATAGACTCGGCACCCAGGGTGGGACCAACGATTTCCTCACTCACGATGTGGGCGGGAGCGGGCATCTTACCCGACTGCAGCACGTTGGCCAAGTCCTTGGTCTCCTCAGCGGTGAAACTACCGGTAATCTCGGAACTACCGCCCGTGATTTCGTTCTGCACGGTGGGAGCGCTGTAGACGTTGTCGTCCAGCACGATGGCGATGCAGCGCTTTACGTTCAGTTTCGTCAACTGAGCCCAGCGGCGGGCACCGTCGATGTTCATCTTCATGTTCACGCAGGGACGGCCGAACTGGTCGAAGGCATCGCTGGCATCGGTGATGACGTCGCCCTCCAGCGGAGCACGTCCGTCGCGCTCGGTGACGCGGATGGCATACAGATAGTAGTAGTCGGCACCGTCGCCGTCGTTGATACCCTTCACGCCCCACTTCAGACGCAGGTCGCTGGGCAGGGCAGCCTTAGCCTCGGGTGTCTCGAACAGGGCGCTGATGGTCTCCAGGTTACGCTTGTGGGCGATACCTACGACGCAACCCATCGTGGGCTGCACCTGCAGGCGGGCCAGCAGGGGATGCTCCTTCAGGGCCTGCTCCATGTCGGCAGCGTTGGTGGCATCGGCGGCCTTGTCCTTACCGATGGCAGCAGCCAGGTCGGCCTTGGCAGAGGCGGCGGTGTCAGCGGGGGCGGTGGCAGCAACGGCGGCGGTGTCAGCGGGTGAACCGCTGACCACACTGCTTGAAGCAGCGGCGGAGTCCGAGGGCTCGGCGGCAGGGGCCTCGCCACCTACGTTGGCAGCAGCCAGACGGCTGTCCAGGTCGTAGAGGGTCTGATAGATTTCCTCAGCGTTATAGGTTTCCCAGAACTCCAGGTTGGCGCTACCCTGCAAGAGTTTACGCACGCGGTCGGGCTCCTTCACGCCGGGCATCTCCACCATGATGCGGCCCTCCTGGCCTTCGAGGGCCTGGATGTTGGGCTGAACGACACCAAAGCGGTCGATACGGGTGCGCAGCACGTTGTACGAGTTCTGGATGGCGGCCTTCACCTCCTGGCGCAGCACTTTCTCCACCTGAGCATCGGTGCTGGTGGTGCTGACCTTGTCGCGCAACTGCTGCGTGGCGAAGAGTTCGCGGAGTTGGCTTTCGGGAGCCAGTTGCTTGTACTCGCGGATGAAGAGGCTGATGAAGTCGCCCTGACCCTTGTTGGCTGCCTTCTGAGCCGTCTCCACGGCCTGGGCAAAGTTGGGGTTGGTGGCTTCCTTGTGGTCGCTGAGGGCCTTAACCACGTCAGCAACGCTAACCTCCAGAATCACGTTCATACCGCCCTTCAGGTCAAGACCGAGGCCGAGACCCATCTCGCGGCACTGTTTCAACGTCCAGACGTTCATGTACACTTTCTTGTTCTGTACGGAGTCCAGATAATTTTGTCCTGCCTCTTCCCCACTGAGGGCGGCAATCTTCTCGGCCTTGTTCTCATGGTAGTTGGCTACCCAACTGAAACTCATGTAGAACAGGCAGATAAGTGCCAGCAAGACTGCGATCACTTTAACAAATCCTTTGTTTTGCATGTTTTTAATTATTTTGGTTTATTTTTACTTTAATTACACCTTAATTATACGCACATACGCGCAAAAAGCATGCAAAGTTACGAATAAGTGAGCGAAATACCAAAATTAAAAAGTAAAAAGTAAAAAAAAAAGGCTATTTTTCCTTATTTTTCAGCCGGGAGAGAATGGGATAGTGGTCGGAAACGGTGATGGACGTCACGACGCGGGCATCCACGCACTGCCAGTGGGGCGAATAGAAAATATTGTCGATGCGCACGGGGAAAAAGGCCTCGTTGAACGACACGCCCACGCCGTTTCCGCCCCGGCGATAGGCATTCTGCAAACGGCGGTTGACGTGCTGATAGACGTAGGAGATGGGCGTATCGTTGAAGTCGCCGCACAGAAGCATGCGACGCCCCTGCGGCAGACTGTCGATGCACGCCACCAGACGGTTCACCTGAAGGCC
>JAFSXQ010000298.1 GCA_017444005.1 Bacteroidaceae bacterium
AAAAAGAAATATCATAATATCATAAATCGATGCTATCGTGCTGGTGTAGAAGTGGATAGCGAATGATATTTCCTATGATATTTCTATGATATTATGATATTTTTTTGCCAAAAAACTTGCATCTACACGAAAAATTTCGTATCTTTGTAGGTAGTTAAACAACACCCATAAAAATACAAAAATGATGAGCAATCTTAACTTTTCCGACGCACCGCGCAACTGGGAAGTCTGTCTGCGCGAAGGGTGCCCCAAGGGCGAAACATGTATGAGGCGACTGCTGGTGGCCCGGATGCCGAAGCAGACCGTCAGCCGGCCGTGCATCATGCCGACGGCCTATACCGACGAGGGGTGCCGACAGTATGCCGAGGCGCAGCCCGTCACGGTGGCCTGGGGCATGAAGCAACTGCTGAACGGCGTCAGCCCCTGGCACTTCGGAGCCATGAAGCAGGAACTGGAGGACTACTTCGGCAGCCACAGCACGTACTACCGCTACTGGAACGGGCGATACCCGATAGGCCCCGAACGGCAGGCGTGGATAGCCGACCTGCTCCGGCGCTACGGCTACACGGCACAGCCCGTCTTCGACCACACGGAGACGGCCGTCTATTTCCCCGAACTGGTCGGAAACTGAGTTCCACGCGTGGAACTGATGAGTTCCACAGGTGAAACTCGCGAGTTCCACGCGTGGAACTCACCTTGGCGAACCGACCTTCAGTCATCAACTTTCCGTTTTCAATCATCAACCTTCGCTCGCCCTTGTCGCTCATTCGGCATCGCGAAGCAAAATTTTTCGACACATGAGAATAACCATCGTAAAGACAGAAAAGGATAACGTGCAGAGGCTGCAGACGCGCGAGGCCGGCCTCTTGTTCGAACGTATCGCAACGGAGACCGGCAAGTCGCAGGTCTTCCAGTTCCGCTATGCCTCGCCGAAGATGCAATACCCCGAGCGCTCGCCGCTCTACCGGGAGATTGCCGACGTCTATCCGGCCCTGGAACTGCGCCGGCAGGAGAACGGCGCACTGGGCATGAAGCAGTTCAACGGACTGGTGACGCTGGAAGTGCGCAGCCTGTCGTCGCAGCAGGAGGCCGACCGCGTGAAGCGCCGGGCGATGGACGCCGCCAGCACCCTGGCCGCCTTCGTGGGGCTGGACGAACGCTCGGTGGTCATACTGGTGGCGGTGACGCCTGCCGAGGGCGGTCAGCCCCGCAGCGAGGCTGAGGCAGAACTGCTGTACAAACGGGCCTACTACCGGCTGCTGCCCGTCTACGACGGCATCCTGGGCACGCCCGTCACACGCATGGAACCGCTACTGCGCCATTCGTTCAAGATGACCTGCGACCCGCAGTTGCTGACGAATCCGGAGGCAGTGCCCTTCCGCATCGGTGCCGCACCTGCGGAGGCCGACACGGACGAGACAGACAGCCACCTGCTGGCGCTGCCCGAGCCCGAACCTACGGAGCAGGAACAGAGTTGGGAGGCTTTCGAGGTGTACGAGAATGCGTTCCACCTGGCCGTTGAGGAGGCGGGCGGAAAGGCAACGGGCGTACGCGACAGCGACGAGTGGCAGCAGACCTTCCTGACGGCGCTGGCCCACGGGATGCAGCGGCGCGGCGTGCCGGAGGAGGAGGCCGTGCTGCACGTGTGGCACCACTTCCAGTTCAAGGTAGGGACGCCGGTGACGGAGGATGCCGTGCGGGCCGTTGTCGGTGCGGCATACGCCTCGTCGGCTTCGCAGGCGCGCACCACCGCGGAGAGAGGCGAGGCCCGGCTGATGCGGCATATCATCCGCCGCATGACCACCCGCTACCAGTTCCGCATGAACACCATCATGGGCTACGTCGAATACCGCCCCAACCACTCGTGGCCCACGCCTTGGCGGGCTGTGACGGAGAAGGTCGTCAACACGTTCACCACCGACCTGCAACTCTCGGGCCTTGCCGTGTGGGACCGCGACGTGCGGCGCTTCGTCAACTCCACCCGCATTCGCGACTACAATCCCGTGGATGAATACCTGTTCCGGCTGAGCGGAAAGTGGGACGGACGCGACCACATCGGTGCGCTGGCCGCCACCGTGCCCACCGACACACCCCGGGAGTGGACCCGCTGGTTCCATACCTGGTTCCTGGCTATGGTGGCGCAGTGGCGCGGGCTGGACAGGCGTTTCGGCAACAGCACCGTACCGCTGCTCATCTCCCGGCAGGGACTGGGCAAGAGTGCCTTCTGCCGCCAACTGCTGCCGCCCGAACTGCGCTCGTGGGGCTACACCGACCATCTCGCGCTGGGCGAGGACCGCAGCGTCCACCTGGCTATGGCGCAGATGCTGCTCGTCAACCTCGACGAGTTCAATGCCATCTCGCAGAAGAAGCAGGAGGGATTCCTGAAAAACATCGTGCAACTGCCGAGCGTCAAGGTGAAGCGCCCCTACGGGCGGCACATCGAGGACGTGCACCGGTTGGCCTCGTTCATCGCCACCACCAACCTGACCGACGTGCTCACCGACCCCACGGGCTCGCGCCGCTTCATCGGCGTGCAGGTGACGGGCCGCATCGACCTCAGCCAGACGCCCAACTACGAACAACTCTACGCCCAGGCGATGGACGAACTGGACAAACAGCACGTGCCTTATTGGTTCGACGACGAGGAGAACGCCCGCATCATGCAGCACAACCAGCGCTTCCGGCAGCGGACGAGCGAGGAGGACTTCTTCTACGAATACTTCACCCCGACGGACGACGCCGCGCAGGGGGAGTGGATGACGGCCGCTGCCATACTCACCCACATCAAGACGCAGGCCCGCGCCAGTTTCCGCCTGCCCACGTCGTATCGCATGGGGCGCCTGCTTCGCAACCTGCCTGGTCTGCAACACAAGCGCACCACTCACGGCGAGCAGTATTTAGTTGTAAAGCGCTGAAAACAGGAAAAGAAATATCATAATATCATAGAAATATCATAGGAAATATCATTGCCTAATCGCTTTGTATTTCAGCATGATAC
>JAFSXQ010000299.1 GCA_017444005.1 Bacteroidaceae bacterium
GCCCCGCTCCGTGATGTAGTTGGCGCGGCCCGAGATGCCGTATTCGGGGTAGTTCGACCGCGCGGCCAGGGCCTCTATCTCGTCGCGGTCGAGGGCCATCATCTGGCCCATGCCGACGTGGCGCAGCGGAATGCGCACGGTGCAGAAGAGGTCTTCGGGCCGGATGGGCTCGTCGGTGTCGCGGTAGTTGGGCTGGTACCATTCGGTGATGGTGTACTCGGGGTAGACCAGTTCGTAGGGTTCGCCGTCGGGGAACTGGAACTGTTCGGCGTGCCAGCGGCATTCCAGTTTGCCCTCGGCCGTGACACCCATGATGCTCTGGTCGTGGACGACGCGCCCGTAGTCCTGGAAGAAGGCGCCGTTCTTGCGGGTCACGTAGATCAGCATCGACGAGAAGCCGTACTGCCCGCTTCCGTAGACCGGTGTGCCGTCGGGGTCCTGGCCCGTCTGGGTCCACAGGGCCGGCTTGGTGCGCCCGGCGTTGCGGTGGCACGAGCCGCACGAGTAGCCCGCGTAGACGGGCCCCAGGCCGTTGCCGGAGTTCATGGGGTTGTCGTAGAGGCGGTCGCCGTGGGTGAACCGCTTCGAGTTGGCCGGGATGTTGGCCACCCAGTCGGCATCGGTGTCGTAGGCGTACGAGGAGTTCTTGAAAACGGTGCTCGTGCCGGCCGAAAGGGCAAAGCCTTCGGGCACCTCCATGTCGCGGATGTCGCGAATCTCCATAACACCATCATTCTCACAGCCCCAAAAGGCCGTGAGAACGATGCACCAAAATGTATATGACAAAAATTTATCCCTTGTGTGTCGCATTCCTTTATTTATCAGTATGTGCGGGCCTTACCGTCCTTGAACAGCAGGAACTCCAGCGTGTGGAATCCGCGTACGTTCTGCACGGCTTCGATGTCCTCGCTATCCTCGTCGTACTCGCCGTCCCACTTGATGAGTTCCTCTATCTTGCCACTCTCCATGACGCCCCGGATGGCATCGACGTCCAGCGGCCACGAGTCCATGTTGGGGTCCAGGCCCAGGTCGGCCACGGGACCGAAGAGGAAGGCCTCGCTGGTCTCCCAAGGTTCGCGGGCCTCAATCCAGAGGTCGGCAGCCGTCTTGAAGTTGGCCGTAGAGGGGTGGTTGCCCAGGAGCACGATGGCCTGGCGCAGGGCTGCGGTGCGGCTGACGAGGTCGGCATAGGTGGGCAATACCACCTGGTCGACGTAGGTGGAGACGATGCTGGTCAGTTCCTCGTCGTCGGCATTCTGACTGATGAAACTGGTGAGGTCCTTCTCCAGCACGTCTACCAGTTCGGCACAGGCGTTCTGGGCCACGGTGACGCTGCTGCTGCCGATGTGGCTGCGGAAGGGGGCATTCATGCCCTTGATGGCATTGTAGGCCGCATTGATTTTACCCTTGACGTCGGCATAGAGGTCGGCATTCTTCGCCTTGGTGAAGGCAGCCAGCGAGTGGTTGGCCTCGGTGTTGTTGCGCGAACCGTTGAAGGCGTTGCGGATGCTCTGGATGTTGTTCGAATAGTCGTCGATGGAGTGCCAACTGTACCACGACTCCACGGCGTAGACGGCCTCGGTGTACTTGCCGGCCTCCCACAGGTCGCGGGGCTCGCCAATCTTGGAGGTGCCTACCTCGCTGGCGATGTCGACACAGCCGTCCACAATCTGCTGCACACAGGCGGCTGCACTCTGGTACTCGCCGCCGAAGTTCTTGAACGTCAGGGCGTAGGGTTCGTCGTTCTTGTAACTTGTGGCCCAGGCCTCGTTCAGGTCGCTGGCGTCCTTGGCCAGCAGGTTGGCCACGGCCGTAGCGTACTGGGTCCAGGTGCCTACGTTGGCGCTCGTCACCTCGATGTTGTTCTCGTCGATGGTCACCTCCGAAGTGCCTTCGGGGATGGTCTTCTCGTTGTTGTTGTCGTCACTGCAGGCCGTGAAGCCCAGGCTTAGGGCCACCGTAGCGGCCAGAAAAAGTTGCTTTTTCATACTTCTTTATTATGTATCATTTATTATTTATTTTTTCTAATCTTCGCAAACTTGTTGTCCTGCAGGAACCAGCCCACGAAGGCCACGCCCAGGGCGAACTCGTTCTCCGACTTGTACTGCCCGTCGCCAATGCGGCGCTTCGTGTAGTCGGCCTTCACCACGAGGTTGGGCAGGGGGCGGTAGTTCAGACCAGCCACCCACATCGATGTTTTCAAGCGCAGGTCGGCTCCCTTCAGGTTATTGGCGTCGACGACGACCTTCTCCTGCGGGTTGTAGTATTCGTAACGGGCGAAGGGGATGAGGTCGGGCATCTTGGCATTGCGGACTATGCCCTTCAGGCGCAGACCGGCCTCGGCACCGTAACTGACGGCCCGTTCGGCAATGGGGGTCAGACGCGAGTAGGGCGACTTGCTGCTCAGGCGGTTGTTCTTGGCCGTCAGCAGACTGCTGTTGCCGATGTGGCCGCCCAGGAGGTTACCGCGAACGGTGAAGTAGCGGTGGCGGTACTGGGCATCGACCGACCAGATGCGGACGGGCACCCGGAAGGCATAGGTATGCGGTTTGTCGCTGTTGGCGGCGGCGTTGTTCAGATAATAGAACGAGGCGCCCAGGCGCAGACCGGGAATGCCCCGGTAGTTCAGCCGGGCCACGTAGGCGGGCGACGTGAAGTTGTCCACCTCGAAGAAGCCCTGCTTGCCGCTGGCCACCCAGGTGTTGCGGTCGAAACCGTTGGCGTTCAGTCCGGCCACGACCATAGCCTCGTAGTCGAACGAGGCCCACCGGCGGCCGAACTCGCCCATGATGGCCAGGCCCGTCTCGTGCCACGTGCTGGGCAGCAGGGTGGTCTCGCCCTCGGGGCGCACGGTGCCGAAGAAGTTCACGGGCTCGTGGTGGGTGTTGGTCAGGCCTACGGGCACTATCATGTGTCCCACCCTGACCATGAAACTGTTGTTCAGGCGGTAGGTCAGGTGGAACTGTTCCAGAGCCACCTCGCCGCCCTTCTCTACCTCGGTCTCGTACTCGCCGTTCTCGGTGTTCTCTATCTCGTAGGCCGTGCCCGTTCCGCCGGCCTCAAACTCAACCTCTACGCCCAGGTTCCAGTGGCGGTTGAACTTATAGTCGCCAGCCACGACGAAGCGGGGAATCGAGATGGTGTTGCGCTTGAAGTCGGAGTTGCCCGTCGACGTACCGTTGAAGCGGTTGATGCCGTAGTTCTTGAACTGCGCCACAATCTCACCGTAGCCGCCCAGGCGGTAGCGACCGTACGAATCCATCTCCGTAGAGTCGTTGTTCCACTGGGCCAGGGCAGTGCCTAGTTGAAAGTTAAAAGTTGAAAGTTGAAAGTTGGCCACGCCAATCATCAACGTCAGTGTCAACAGTATTCTCTTAGTACTCATTTTATACTATTTCGTTGTTTTCCGGGTGCAAAATTACTGCCTTTCGTCGGTCTGTGCAATACTCAAAATTTGCGATTTTACACCCCTGCCCTGCCATTTCCCCTACTTAAAATTGGTTAAAACGGGGGCTTTTTGTAACTTTGCAGGCGAAATAAAATGGAAAATTATGACAGGACGATACCACGAAACAGACCCCATGAGCGACGTCATCAGTGACGACTACCGCATGTTGCAAATGATTAGCCGCTTCGGCATCACCCTGGGCTTCGGCGACCAGACGGTGGCCGAGACGTGCCAGAAGGCGGGCGTGGACACCGGGACGTTCCTGACCGTAGTGAACTTCCTGACCGACACCAACCACGCGCACATCAACGAAATGGTGGAGCACATCGACCTGCCCACCATGCTGCGCTACTTGAAGAACTCGCACACCTACTTCATCGACTACCGCCTGCCCGGAATCCGCCGCAAACTGATACAGGCCATCGACATGCGCTCGCAGATAGCCATGCTCATCCTCCAGTTCTACGACGAATACATGGCCGAGGTGACCCGCCACATGCAATACGAGAACACCCACGTGCACCCCTACGTGGAACAACTGCTCGAGGGACGGCGCGGCGAACAGACCCTCGCCGACATCACCAGTCAGCACGAGGGCAGCCACTCCAGCATCGACCGCAGCCTGACGGAACTGAAGAACATCATCATCAAGTACTACCCCAACGACCAGAACGCCGCCCTGCTGGGCGACGCACTGATGGACATCTACATGGTGGAGGAGGACTTCCTGAACCACTGTCACATGGAGGACACGCTGTTCAGCCAGTGTGTGCGCCGGTTGGAAGAAAGCCCCCTCCTGGCCTCCCCCGCAGGGGAGGAAACCTCCCCAAGCACTCCCCCGATGGCGGGAGATGGAGAGGGGGCGCTGAGCGACCGCGAGCGCGAGGTCATCCGCCTGGTGGCAATGGGTCTGTCGAACAAGGAGATTGCCGAGCGCATGTTCATTGCCGTGAACACCGTCATGACCCACCGCCGCAACATCTCCCGCAAACTGGACATCCACGCCACCGCCGGACTCACCATCTACGCCATCGTCAACGGCATCATCAACGTCGAGGACGTGAAACTCTGATTGTACCTTTATAGTATTACGCACATACGCACGCATATATCTTTAATTCGTACCTTTGAGTCTCTCCGAGCCTCGAAGATAGGCTGCATCTCGGAAAAAACAGACAAACATTTGCTTTTTCACTCACTTATTCGTACCTTTGTCCCCCGAAAACGAATGTGGACAGATTTGGGCTGCTTGCAACCACAATAAAAAATGCTAAAACGGGCGCGCGCCGTCCCCCTGCATTCCCTACGTGTTTACCCTCCAGCCCGATTCGCACCGCATATTGTGAATTGTGTAATCGGCTCTGCCGCTTGGCTTGTCCAAGAATTATGAATTGTGCATTATGAATTATCTTTTTACATCGGAATCGGTGTCCGAAGGGCACCCCGACAAAGTGGCCGACCAGATTTCGGATGCCGTGCTGGACAAACTGCTGGCCTTCGACCCCGAGTCGAAGGTGGCCTGCGAAACGCTCGTCACCACCGGACAGGTGGTGCTGGCCGGCGAAGTGAAGTCCCAGGCCTACGTCGACCTGCAGCGCATTGCCCGCGAGGTCATCAACCGCATCGGATACACCAAGAGTGAGTACATGTTCGAGGGCAACTCCTGCGGCGTGCTCTCCGCCATCCACGAACAGAGCGACGACATCAACCGCGGCGTCGACCGTCAGGACCGCGAGAACCAGGGCGCCGGCGACCAGGGCCTGATGTTTGGTTACGCCACCAACGAGACGGAGAACTACATGCCTCTGTCCCTGGACCTGGCCCACCGACTGCTGCGCGTGCTGACCGACATACGGCGCGAGGGCCGCGTGATGACCTACCTGCGCCCCGATGCCAAGAGCCAGGTGACCATCGAATACAACGAGGAGAACCAGCCCGTGCGCATCGACACCATCGTCGTCTCCACCCAGCACGACGAGTTTGCCTCGGACGAGGCCATGCAGCAGCAGATTCGCGAGGACATCATCAACATCCTCATTCCCCGCGTGAAGGAGACGATACGCGACGAGCGCATCCTGCACCTCTTCAACGACCAGATTACGTACCACGTGAACCCGACGGGCAAGTTCGTCATCGGCGGACCGCACGGCGACACGGGACTCACCGGGCGCAAGATTATCGTCGACACCTACGGCGGCAAGGGGGCCCACGGTGGCGGGGCCTTCTCGGGCAAGGACCCCTCGAAAGTGGACCGCTCGGCAGCCTACGCCGCACGCCACATCGCCAAGAACATGGTGGCCGCAGGCGTGGCCGACGAGATGCTGGTGCAGATTTCGTATGCCATCGGCGTGGCCGAGCCCGTGAGTATCTTCGTCGACACCTACGGACGCAGCCACGTCTCGCTCTCCGATGCCGAAATCGCCGCTAAGGTGAAGGCGCTCTTCGACCTCCGCCCCTACGCCATCGAGCAACGGCTGAAACTGCGCAACCCCATCTACGAGGAGACGGCTGCCTACGGCCACATGGGCCGCGAACCGCAGTGGGTACGGAAGACCTACACCTCGCTCTACAACGAGACGAAGACGGTGGAGGTGGAACTCTTCACCTGGGAGAAACTGGACTACGTGGACCGCATCCGCGAAGCGTTTAACCTGAAATAAATTCTTCAAACACAGATTACACAGATAAAGGAATATGCGCCATTGAACAATGTGCCTGCTTGGGAAAAATCCGTGTAATCCGTGTAATCTGTGTTGAAAATAAATAATAGTATGAACGATATCAAATCTGTGGCCATCTATTGTGCGTCGAGCACGAAGATTAAGCCCGTCTATTACGAAGTGGCCCGCCAACTGGGGCGCGGCTTGGCCCTGCGGGGTGTGACCCAGGTGAACGGCGCCGGCAACATGGGACTGATGCAGGCCGCCTCGGACGCAGCCCTGGAAGTCGGCGGACGTGTCGTGGGGGTGATTCCCTCGTTCATGATTGAACAGAACTGGCACCACACGGGCCTCAGCCAAATCATAGAGACAACGGACATGGAAAGCCGCAAGCAGACCATCAACGACATGACCGACGCCGCCATCGTGCTGCCTGGCGGTTGCGGCACACTGGACGAACTGTTCGAAATCGTCACCCTGAAACAACTGGGCGTGTACCTGAAGCCCATCGTCATCCTGAACGTCGACGGCTACTACGACTACCTGCTCCGCCACCTCGAACGTTCGATGGAGGAGAACTTCATGCGCAGCGAACACCGCGACATCTGGAAGGTGGCCACCACGGCCGAGGAGGCCATCGACCTCGTCTTCAACACACCGCTCATCGACGAGAGCGTGCGCCGATTTGCCAAGATTTAACACAACATGCAGCCCGATTCACTGGTAACAAGAGCCGACACGCTGTCGAGCGGCCCGGAATTCGCCTCCGGGCACGACTCGCTGTCCGTACGCCACAGTTTCAGTGTCTGGCGCATCTATCAACAGATGCCGGGCTGCACGCCGCAGCAACTCGACTCCGCCGTCCAGGCCAACCTGCCCGTTCGCGAACGCGTCCGCAGCAATCGTCCCGACACCCTCTCGCTGCCCGGCCTGCCCGGACGGAAGGCCTACGAGGCGACCGCCACCGAACAGTTCGACCCCGAGCAGTATGCGGGCTTCTTCCGCGGCAACACCAGCCTCCACCCCGAACTGCCCTATCGCAGCGTGGGCGAGAGTGCCGTCTCGCTGCCCTACATGCTCCGCAACGACAACCTCGTAACCGTCTCGTTGCTCCTCTGCCTGATGCTTCTGGTCTACTCCTTCAACAAGACCCGGCGCCAACTGCTGCAACAGACCAAGGACTTCTTCTTCCCGCCCCGTCAGAAGTCGAGCACCTTTGCTGCAGAAACCAGCATCGAGGGGTCGGCACGTCGGTTCATGAACCTCCAACTCTGCCTCCTGGGCGGCGTGATGCTCTTCGGCTATTCGCAGAACAAGTTTGACAATTTCCTGGGCCAACTCTCGCCTCGCATGCTACTCGTCAGTTACATCGGCGGATTCGCCGCCTACATCCTCCTCAAGCGCCTGCTGATTCTGTTTGTCAACTGGGTTTTCTTTTCGAAGAAAAAGCGAAAGATATGGAACGACATTTATTCTTACATTGTTTCCGTCGAGTCCATCACCTTCTTCCCGCTCGCATTGGCATACGTCTATTTCCAGCTTTCCTACGAAACCACCATCGCCCTTTTCTTTTTCCTTTTCATAATTACCAAATTTCTGCTCGCTTTTAAGACTTATTACATCTTTTTTAGAAAAAGTTATGGTCTTTTCCATCTTTTTGTGTACCTTTGCGCCTTGGAAGTCATGCCATTGCTCGCAATTTGGAAGACTTTGGTGATTGTTACGGAAAGTTGGATAGTAAAATATTAGGACAAAATAGAAGGTATTCGTCATGGTAAAAAAGATTCTGGTATCACAGCCAAAACCTTCATCTGATAAGTCACCGTATTTCGACATCGAACGGAAATACGGTGTGGAAATTGTGTTTCGCCCCTTCATTAAGGTAGAAAGCCTCACCCCCCGTGAGTTTCGCGCACAGAAGATTGACATTCTCGAACATACGGCCGTCATCTTCACCTCGCGCCACGCCATCGACCACTTCTTCGGTCTCTGCAAGGAACTTCGCCTCACCATCCCCGAGGACATGAAGTACTTCTGCATCACCGAGACGGTGGCTCTCTACATCCAGAAGTACGTCCAGTACCGCAAGCGCAAGGTATTCTTCGGCACGACGGGAAAAATCAACGACCTGCTGCCTACGATGGTCAAGCACAAGAACGAACGCTACTTCATCCCCACGAGCGACGTCCACAACGACGAAATCGAGCAACTCATGGAAAGCAAGAAACTGCAGTTCACCCAGGGCGTCATGTACCGCACCGTCAGCAACGACTTCGCCGAGGGCGAGGCCTTCGACTACGACATGCTCATCTTCTTCAGCCCCAGCGGCATCACCGCCCTGCTGAAGAACTTCCCCGACTTCGCCCAGAAGGATATTGCCATCGGCACCTTCGGCGTACACACCGCCAAGGCCGCCAAAGATGCCGGACTGAGCGTGCAACTGGAGGCCCCCACACCCAAGTATGCCAGCATCACCTCCGCTTTGGCCGACTACATCAAAGAGGTGAACGGTGAAGGGTGAACTTAGTTTTCGTAAGGCCGAAAGGCTTTGCAGTAAGAAACGCATAGAAGCCTTGTTTGCAGGGAATAGTTGCTCATTGTCAGCCTATCCCCTGCGAGCCGTTTATAGGGAAAACACCGAAAGCACCGAACAGGTACAGTTGCTCATCTCCGTGTCGAAGCGCCGCTTCAAGCACGCCGTCGACCGCAACCGTACCAAACGCCTTATCCGCGAGGCCTACCGCCGGAACAAGCACCTGCTGCTCTCCGAACTCAACGGACGGCACCTCGACCTTGCCTTCCTCTGGATCAGCGACCAACTCTCGGACTTCGCCACCGTCGAGTCCAAAGTCAAGAACCTGCTCCAGCGCATTGGAGAAAACCTTTCTATAATGCATAATGCATAACATATTTGACATCATCGGCAAGGCCATCAGTGCCTTGCTCATCGCCCCCATCCGCTTCTACCAGCGCTTCATCTCCCCCCTGACGCCCCCCTCCTGCCGCTTCACCCCCACGTGCAGCCAGTACGCCATCGAGGCCCTCCAGAA
>JAFSXQ010000300.1 GCA_017444005.1 Bacteroidaceae bacterium
CCCGCACACGTGGACAGCGAGGACCACATCGAGAGCAACACAGCCAAGGGATGGATCACCAAGGAGCAGGCCGACGAGGCCCGCAAGATCATCGCCGAGGCCAAGGCTGAGGGCGAGGCCCAGCTGAAGATGCCCATGATTGAGGGTATCGCCCGCGGCCGCGTGGAGAAGTTCAAGAAGGAGAGCTGCCTCGTGGACCAGGAGTTCCAGTTCGGCGACGGCGACAAGATGACCGTCACCGCATGGCTGAAGCAGCAGGACAAGGAGCTGAAGATTGTGGCTTTCCGCCGCTTCACCCTCGTCGCCGAGTAAGGACGCACCGCTTTTCGCAGTACATTTGAAAGCACAGAACCAGACGGAAGAAGCCTTGCCTTTCTTCCGTCTGATTATTTTATGACCGTTACGGCAGCGGCTTCCCTTCGCTGCCCGTGCTGTCGTGGAGGGTGCGCTCCAGTGCCTGCAGCTCGCGGTTATAGACGTAGCCAACGATGCTGCCGTCCATGAACTTCACGACGGCTTCGCGGATAATGGGCAGCGGCACGACGAACCACTCTTCCGGACTCACGCCGCCAATGCTGACGTAGAAGCGGGCCGTATGGAAGAAGTCGTGTATCAGACCCTCCAACTGATGCACGTCGGCATTATACACCCGGTAGGTGCTCACCACCTCCACGTCGGCCATCAAGTAGGTGGCCTCGTTACGGGCGTTCCTGACGCGCTCCTCCACGGGATTGGTCGTGAAGCCAATCTTGTACAAATCCTTCACGGAGGCAATGCGCTCATCCTCCGACTTGGAGCGGAGGACGTAAATCCACCCCTGCGGCAGGTCTTCGTCCGTGATGTCGTTGCCTGAGAGTCTGTCCAACTCATGCCCGTCGTTCAGCCCAGTGATGACATAGCCGTTGCGGGTGATGTTCTTGCCGATAGTGCGGAAGAGGATGTTCGACTCCGTGCCGTCCTCATAAATCACACGCGAGCGCCCGTCCTTGCGGATGCGGTCTTTTATCTGCCGCCTCGCCACATCCAGCTCGTCGATATATCCCATCAGCCCGTCGGCAATGAAGAACGACTTCTCCTGCACGTTGTCCTCTTTATAGCCCACCAGCGCCCGCCTGCCTTTCCTCAGTTCCTGACGCACTTGGGCAAACAGGTGGGCATAGTCGGCGAAGTTCTCACACGTCTTCCGTTGTGCCACCTCTTCTGCTTTCCGTTTCTTCTCCCTGCCTCTCCTGATGGGTTCCGACAGGTCGAAGAGCTTCTGCTCCGTATCGTTCAGGCTGAACAGCGGGTCGTTCAGAATATCGTCCAACTCCTTGTCCTTATTCATCATATACCGTATCCAAAAGTTTATACTCGTCCTCGGCCCGCAGCATCTCACGCCTGACATCATCGTCGATGATTCCCTGCAAGCGTCGTGCCAACAGCCACTCCTCCCTGTTGCGCTTGTCCATTCGCGGCGCCCGTTTCCCATGCTCCCTGCTCCACTGGCAGAGCATCCGGAAACCGTTTCTCACCACGTCCTCCTCTGTAGGCTTGGGTGCACGTGGATGCACGTTGGCAAACAGCGGGTCGTCAAATATCCTCAATATGTCCTCTGGCCACATCATTTGATTTACGATTTACAGATTTACTATTTACGATTGTTGTCGGGATAATCGAGACCGAGGTCCCGCCTAATCTTATAGTTCTTCAATATGCGTATGGCCTCGGCCATGCGCCTCACCGTCGGGTCGGGGTCTTGCAGCGAGGGATGGTCGCCATTTGTCTTGCGCCACTGCTGGAACACCGTCAGGTAGATTTTCTTCGCCTCGTCGATGGTCATATTGATTTTCTTGTCGCCGATGGTGTCCTGGATGACTTTCAGCACGGGCGCGTCTATCTCGTTCGACATGATCTCGTAAGCCCGCTGGAACGGGTTCACCGACTCAATGAGGTTGATGCTCAGGTCGTCGATATTGATAAAGGTGTTGGCAATCTTCACCAGACGGCTGCCCTCATGGTTCTCTGTATCTTCTGTTGGGTCTGATTTGCAATCCGGGCCGATGTCCTTGCCCTTCAGCACGAAGTCGAGCACCACCCTCTGGCTGATGGCATCCACCTCCTCCTCGTCCAAGTCCGGGTGCAGCTCCTCCACGATTTTGGGGATATACACCTTGTTGATGATCTCCGGTGCCACACCCTCGATGGCCTCGCGTATCAGCGGATGCTGCAGGATGCCGGCCTTCAGGTCGTCCAGCTGTTCCTCCACAATCTGCCGCGCCCGCTCTGTGCCCAACGGCTTCAAGCCTTCCACCACGATGTTCCTTCGTGGGTCGCCACCAGTATCCTCTTCATCCCTTGAGGTCTTGAAGTTCCATTTCGGCGCCATCACCTGCTCCATCAGCAGCGAGGCGGTGATGGCTTTCAGCATGTCGTTCACCGCCGCCACCACGTCGTCCTGCGTCTCGTCGGGGGCGGCAATGAGGTTGGTGAACTGCGCGTACTCCTTGCCTTCGCTGTCGCGTGTGCACCGTCCGATGATCTGTACGATTTCCGTCAGCGACCCGCGCACGCCGATGGTGAGGCAGTGTTCGCACCACTCCCAGTCGAAGCCTTCCTTCGCCATGCCCATCGCAATGATGATGTCCACATCATCGCGGCTCTTCATCCGCTGCAGATAGCCCTGCACATGATTCCGGTGGTCGGTGTCAGGGTTCACCAGGTCGGCCACCTTGAGCAGCCGTCCGTCCTTGGTCTTCACGGTGACGATGTTCGTGTCGTAGTTCTCGTCCATCTTGTTGCCTATCAGGTCGATAATCTGCTTCACCTGCTCGAACTTGTCATACGCCCCTGCCGCCTTCGAGTTGGTCACGGGGATATGTATGAGCGTCTTCTGCCGGGTGTCAAGCACCTTGTCGAGTGCCGACAGATAGTGTCCCTTGTAGAAGTGATAGCCCAGCTGCAGCGTCTTCAGATAGCGGTAGCCGTTCAGCTGGTCGTAGTAGTTGAACTGCACGGGCACGAACCTCGTCTCGTCCTCCAGGCGCAGCACGGGCGTGCCGTCACCGCGGAAGTAGCTGCCCGTCATGGCCAGGATGTGGGCGTTTGTCTGGTTCATCAGCCGCCTGACCAGTTCGCCCAGCCCGTTGTCGGCATCGGCCGAGGTGTGGTGGAACTCGTCGATACCGAAGAACAGGCCGCAAAGCTGCCCGTCATTCAGTTCCTTCAGGGCGAAGCGCAGGGTGGCGTGGGTGCAGACCAGCGTCCGTGCCTTGGTGTAAGGCTCCACGAACTCCTTGAAGCGTTTCACCTTCTCCCGCTCGTTCTCCGTGTCGCAGAGGTTGAAATAGACTGGCACCTCCCAGTCGGCGAAAAATCCGTACTTCTTCAGCGCCGTCGGCAGGAACGAGCGCCCGATGCTCTTCTCCGGCACCGCCACCACCACCTTTCTGATGCCCTGATGGGCCAGTTTGTCGAGCGCCACAAACATCATCGCCCTCGACTTGCCCGAGGCCGGAGGGGCCTTCACCAGCAGGTATTGCTCCTGCCGCCGTTCATACACCCGGGCCTGCATCTCCCTCATGCCCAGCTCATTCGTGTTCGCCGACCGTCCCGTCTGTTCATACGTGATGGTCATCTGGTCCTGATTGTAGTTCTCTCGCATATTTTCGTTGTTTTGTTTGTTTCGTTTATTTATCGTAAGTAACTAATCAAAATTAATTGCATATAAAATTTATGAATAATTCGTGTCCAATTCTTGCTCCGCTTCGCTACGCAAGCGTCACCCTGCGGGATGCCGAGCGCATGGCAATTCATGTTAAAAATAAAACACGAATTATCAC
>JAFSXQ010000301.1 GCA_017444005.1 Bacteroidaceae bacterium
TAGTGGCATGAATGACGCTATCAATAATTGATGTGGGAACCTGGTCCCATAACTTTTGACCATTTTCTCCTTCTTTCTTTTTCAATAGGTATTTCTTGTAGATGTCCAGTTTGCCTGTTTCTTCCAAGTAGTGATATGCAGCTCTTGTCTTTAAGGTCTCACATGCATACTTGTCCATCTCAATGTGGGCAATAGGCGAGAAACCTGCTCTCACGAAACCTTCCGATAGGCCGCCAGCACCAGCAAACAAATCAATGAATGTATATTCCTTTTTTTTCATTTTATATCTTTTATCTTTGTCAATATAGTCAAACTTTCAAATGCTCATACAACTTCAGCCTCAGCACCTCACCGTTCTCAAACTCAAACTGGAACTTTTTCCTGTTGAACCTCGGATTGTTCCTATGGATAATCCTGTGGTAGTTTGGGCTGATGATAATGATATTGACCTTTGGTCTTCCTCCTTCACGACTCGGCAGAGTTCGAACAAGTTCGACTCTGCGCTCGCTGCTTTGGAGGTTCGTCGAGTCGTTGTTCTGCGAATGGGTGAAATAGTCGATGTGGCGAGGACGCAACAGCGACCAGTCCACTGCTTTCTGCATGATAAATCCACCGTCGTAGTCCATATTATTTCTGTTTTCGTTTTACTTCTTTTATCTTCATACACCATTGACCTTCGGTCGAGCCTGCTCTCACTCGGAATAATCGGAACAAGTTCCATTCTTCTCTCGCTTAATCGCAGCCTTCTGCATGATAAATCCACCGTCGTAGTCCATATTATTACTCTCTGTCCTTTTTGCTGCTCTCCACGAACACCCTTTGCAGTTCCTCTTTTGGTGGCAGGGCCTTCAGGAGCTCGGGGTCCATCTCGTCGGCAGTCTTATAGGTGGCAACGCCCATGGGCTGACGGAAGTCTTGCATGATGTAACCGGCATAATCCTTGTCAGCCTCCTTGCAGAGAATGATGCCGATGGGTGCCTCTTCATGGTCACGGCGGTCATCATCGTTCAGAATACGCAGATAGGCACTCAACTGTGCCAGGTAAGCCACTTTGAACTTGCCATTCTTCAACTCGAACACCACGGTTCGATTCAGGTCGCGATTAAAGAACAGCAGGTCTATCCAATGGTCATGCCCCAACTTGTCGAAGTGTACCTGACTGCCAGAGAAAGTGAAGCCCCGCCCGAAGGTCATGATGAAGTTCTTCACATTGTGGACGATATTGCTTTCTATCACGCTTTCGTCTATGTCCTCATCGTGCATACCCAATTCCTCTACGTTGATGAAGTCAAGCAGATATTCGTCCTTGAACATTCGGATGGCACGGTAAGCCTGTTTGTAGTCGGGGATGGTGGCCAGGAAATTGTTGGGCATCTTGTCCTGATGATGGTAGAGGTCTTGCCTCTTTATGATGCCTGGCAAATCATCAGTTGTGGGCTTATAATTGTGACAATAGCGGATATAGAACAAGCGTTCATCGGTTTCCTTTGCGTTCTCCAGGATGCGGATATGATGGGTGAAACTGATGCTCAGGAACTCAGCCAAGGGGAAGTTTGGCAAATTCGCCAATTGCAATTGGCGAATTGCATTACCTTGATTATCAGACGCTTCTTTCATCTCTCCTTCTTGTCTGGAGGCTCCGTCTTCCAATTCGCCAATCGCGATTGGCGAATTGGGCTCTATCATCTGCCAAGCTTCATAGAATATACGCATGTTCTTTAGGCTCGAAACACCAAAACCACGCAACCCAGGGAGTTCCAGACGCAGGCGCTTGCTGATAGTTTCTATTGCACCTGTTCCCCAATTCTTGTTTCGGGTATTTGCAGAAATGTATCTGCCAATACCGTAGTACAGGGCCAGCTGCTCCTGATTGACGGCCTTTGCAGCTCGTGCCTGGCTCTGCAGTATCGCGGTTTTGATGATATCCACCGCACTTTGATATTTTCTTATGTCGTCTGCCATATATTTGTCATTTATTTCGTTTTACTTCTTGTTCACTTTATCTCCCGAAGGCCCTGGCTCGCTCTACGCTAGCCCCTTGCTACTTCCCTTGCTACGCCTATTGGTAGTTTCATGCGACCTCGGAAAGAATTGGCAGTTTATCATGTCTCTGTCGTTTTATTCGTTATCATCCTCATCTTTTGTCTCTTCACTGTCCACGATTCTTCCCACGATTTTTCTCAACTGTTCTGTGTCAGGTAGGTAAAGTTCGTATTTCGACACAAAAAGGTTGGTGTTCAACCCGTATGTGGCGTACTCCACCAACAGATCGTCCTTGTAGTGGGAAAGAATGATTCCAATGTCCTTCTCATAGAAACTGCGTTCAAGAGCATCGTCTATCTTGATTAACTCACATATATGAGACCAATTCAAAATGTCAGACACTGTCTGACAATTGGGATAGAGAAGATAGAACTTCCTCATGTTCACCAGATTGGGACGGCTAAAACCACGTCCGAAGCGAGCCGTGAGCTGATGTGAGAGTTCGGTCAATGTGGAAGTGCCGTATGCCACCTTAGCCAGTCCCCCTTGTTCGTATTCCACGATGTATTTTCCTATCTGCCAATAGGTCTGGGTCATCGTGGAATTGATGTGTGAGGCAACCTTTCGGCGTGCTTCGTTGATGGCAGCCACGATGTTCTCAATCAACGGTTGCAGGTTGTTAGTATTTGCTACAGCTATTTCTTTTGCCATATTTATTATAACTTCTTTCTTGCTTTTATTTCCTTCTATCTCTCTTGACCTTTGGTCGAGCCTGCTCACGCTCGGCAATAATCAAACGACAGACTTATATTGATGTATCTTTTGGATGCCCATATCGCCAGATTATTGGCATGTCTTTATTTATAATAATCGAGTGCGAATATAATAAAACTTATTGATATTGCCAAATCTATTTTAATCTATCGGTGCTTTAGGTTTAATCGGCACGTCGATTTTATATTCCACAAGCCGTGCGGGAGCCCGAATAACGGCTGGGCGGAAATATACATATATAATTTTTCCCGAAAAGAAATATCATAATATCATAAAATGACGGTACAATGCCGATAAATAAAGCAATGCAGCGAATGATATTTCCTATGATATTTCTATGATATTATGATATTTCTTGGCCTGAAAAAGAGGGGTTATACGAAATGTGACGCGATATGGTGGGCCGTATACGACCCGTACCGATGGGGCGGCGACACGTGCGCCTCGCGCACAGCGCCACATCGGTTCAGCGAGTTCCACGCGTGGAACTGATGAGTTCCACGCGTGGAACTCGCCTTAAGATTACTAATCTTCCCATTCGGGGTTGTTCGTGTTCATCTTCCCATCCGGGGTTACACACCGAACCAAACGCCGTTCTTTTCGCTGTAAAAGGGCGAAAACGAGTAAAGAAATATCATAATATCATAGAAATATCATAGGAAATATCATTGCCTTATCGCTTTGTATTTCAGTCTGATACCATCCTTTTATGATATTATGATATTTCTTTTTAGGAAAATATATAGAGTAATAGTCCGAGACCTGGCGGATAACGGTACGTAGTGGCTTAAGCGAAGAATATCGTCAGCCCGGCCATGACTATCGAGACCATAGACATCAACTTGATGAGGATGTTCAGCGAGGGGCCGCTGGTGTCCTTGAACGGGTCGCCCACGGTGTCGCCAACGATGGTGGCCTTGTGTGCAAAAGAGCCCTTTCCACCGAAGTTTCCCTCCTCTACCATCTTCTTGGCATTGTCCCAGGCACCACCGGCATTGGCCATGAAGACGGCCAGCGTGAAGCCACCGGCCAGACCGCCTACCAGCAGGCCCAGCACACCGGCCACACCCAGTACGCAACCCACGACGATGGGGATGGCAATGGCCAGCAGGGAGGGGAATATCATCTCGTGCTGGGCAGCACGGGTGGAGATTTCCACGCAACGACCGTAGTCGGGCGTGGCCTTGCCCTCCAGGATGCCCTTAATCTCACGGAACTGGCGGCGCACCTCTTCCACCATCTTCTGCGCGGCACGGCCCACGGCCTCCATCGTCAGTCCGCAGAACAGGAAGGCGGCCATAGCACCGATGAAGGCACCGACCAGGACACGCGGATTCATCAGGTTCACCTGGAAGTAGTTCATGAAGTCGGGTATGGTGGCCTGCGAGGCCTGGATGATGTCGCCCCGAAGGTTCGTAAGTGTCATTCCGGCCCGTTCCATCGCAATTTTCACCTCTTCGATGTACGAGGCCAGAAGGGCCAGGGCGGTCAGGGCAGCCGAGCCGATGGCGAAGCCCTTACCCGTGGCGGCGGTGGTGTTGCCCAGGGCGTCGAGGGCATCGGTGCGGTGGCGCACTTCCTCGCCCAGTTCGCTCATCTCGGCGTTGCCGCCGGCGTTGTCGGCAATGGGGCCGTAGGCGTCGGTGGCCAGGGTGATGCCCAGCGTGGAGAGCATGCCCACGGCGGCAATGCCGATGCCGTAGAGTCCGTGACTGAGGGCCTCGGCCGACATCGTGCTGTCGAACCCGTTGGCGCAGAGGTAACTGAGCATGATGGCAACGCCGATGGTGACGACGGGGATGCAGGTAGAAATCATGCCCGTGCCGATGCCCTTGATGATGACGGTGGCGGAACCGGTCAGTCCGGCCTCACTGATCTTCTGCGTGGGCTTATAAGAATGAGACGTGTAGTATTCCGTGGCCTGACCGATGACGACACCGGCTGCCAAACCCGTGATGACGGAGCAGGACAGGCCGAGCCAGTTCTCGATCTGCAGCAGATAGAGGATGCCGAAGGTGGCTGCGGCGATGAGCACGGCCGACACGTTGGTGCCCACGGCCAGCGAGCGCAGCAGGTCCTTCATGGTTGCACCTTCCTTGGTACGCACCAGATAAATGCCGAAAATGCTGAGGAACACGCCCACGGCAGCGATGAGCATGGGGGCGATGACGGCACGCAACTGCATGCCCTCGACGGTGGAACCGGCAAAGGCCACGGCACCCAGGGCTGCAGTGGAGAGGATGGAACCGCAGTACGACTCGTAGAGGTCGGCACCCATACCGGCCACGTCGCCCACGTTGTCGCCCACGTTATCGGCAATGGTGGCGGGGTTGCGCGGGTCGTCCTCGGGGATGTCGGCCTCCACCTTACCCACGATGTCGGCACCCACGTCGGCGGCCTTCGTGTAGATGCCACCGCCCACACGGGCAAACAGGGCCTGCGTGGAGGCACCCATGCCGAAGGTGAGCATGGTGGTGGTGATGGAGATGAGTCCGCTGTGGTCGAAGCGGTTCAGGATGAGGAACCAGAGGGCGATGTCCAGCAGGCCCAGACCCACGACGGTCAGGCCCATGACGGCACCCGAGCGGAAGGCAATGCGCAATCCGCCGTCCAGGCTCTTGCGGGCAGCGTTGGCCGTACGGGCTGAGGCGTAGGTGGCGGTCTTCATGCCGAAGAATCCGGCCAGGCCCGAGAACAGGCCGCCCGTGAGGAAGGCAAACGGCACCCAGGTGTTCTGCACGTGCAGGCCGTAGGCCATGAAGGCAAACAACAGGGCCAGCACCACGAAGACGATGGCTACGACCCGGTACTGCTGGGCCAGATAGGCCATAGCGCCGCGACGCACGTGTCCGGCAATCTCACGCATACGGGGCGTGCCCTCGTCGGCCCGCATCATCGAGCGGAAGAAGTACCACGCCATGCCCAGCGCCACGACCGAAGCCACGGGCACGAGCCAAAAAGCAGGAATAATGTTCATAGTTTTAGGTGTTTTAAGGTTAATTGATGTTTCCAGAAGACAAAACTAATCATTTTTTTGCAAACTATCGACAAATCTGCAGAAAAATTAATCAGCCGGATTGCAGTCGGCCTGGAAACGGCGAATCATGCAGTGGCTCCACGTGGTGCGGAAGCCGAACCAACCGCGCGTCAGGGATTTTGGGTCGGCGTAGTCGAAGAGCAGTTCGTCGTCGATGTAGTAGCGGGTGTGCTGGTACCGGGTCTCTATGCGGATGCGATACCAATGATTGGGACGGAGCAGGTGGGCCGAGTCGGTGTACTCCTGGACGAGTGGCGGGTTGGGCTTCCCGAAATAGCGGCGGAAGCGCGTGGTGGTGTTATGGTTGCCGCCATAACCCACATAATAGAGTCGCAACGACGAAGCGTTCTTGAAAACTCCGCGACGCTCCTTCAGATGGGCAAAGACGTTGCCACTGTACAACTCTGGGTCAGTGGCCATCCAGAAGCAATTGAGGTCAGACAGACGGTCGGTGCTGTCGCACACGACCACCATTGCCTCGTATTCGATGACACACGGAACCGTCAACTCCCGACGCCACCACAGGGTCAGGCCTGCGGACGTACGGATTTCGACGGTATCATGGCGAAAGTCGAGACGGACGTCTTCCGACTCCGCCTCGACTTCCCATAACTTATCCGGCTGCGATTGTACCGGCGCTGCCGCCAGCAGCAGGAGAATGACT
The DNA here is from genome assembly GCA_017444005.1 of Bacteroidaceae bacterium. Classification (GTDB taxonomy): domain Bacteria; phylum Bacteroidota; class Bacteroidia; order Bacteroidales; family Bacteroidaceae; genus Physcousia. Next base: position 6,459 of record JAFSXQ010000301.1, read on the forward strand.
ATCAGTTTCCTCATCGTTACGCTCTCCCCTATCGTCCCGTGGTGGAACGGTTGCCGCGAGTCTCACCGCTGCCCGAGCGCGTGCCGCTGTTGGCAGGCTGCGACGAGCGCGAAGAGGTTGTGGGCTGCGCGGTCGAACGATTGGTCGTTGTCGTGCGGCTGCCGGTTGCGGTTGCAGAGGAGCGGCTGCTGGTCCCGGTGCTGGCTCCGCGATGCTCAACGCCCGTCGTGCGGCTGTTGATCTGCGGCGTGTTGCGGTTTCCGCTGTCGTCGCGGTAGCGCGGGTCGGCCGTGCGGTTCGAACTGTTGCGGTTGCTGTAGTTGTTGTAGTCGGGCTTCTGGTCGCGGTTGCGCAGGTTCGAGCCGAAGTCGCTTCTGCGGCTGGTCGTGAAGTTCTGCGAGCCAATGATGGCGCCCGGACCGGTGAAGCGGTCGGTGGGCTGATAGCGATTCACGTAATAGCCCGTCGAGAAGAAACTGCGGCCGTGCCCGCCCCGATAGTCGCGGAACACCGTGGGTGCATCGAAGTAGAAGAACGAACGATTGCTGTAGGTGGTGTAGATGCGGAAGTACCAGTGGCCGCTCGTGGTGTAGATGGGACGATAGAAATAGTCGCGCGCCATGAAGCGGATGTACTGGCTGGCGGTCATGATGTAGCGCAGGTCGTCGTTACGCCAATCGAGATAGCGATAGTAGGCATCGATGGCATCGTAGTAGCCATACACCACATCGTCCATCAGGTACGACACTTGGCGAATGAAGTCGTAGTTGATCTCGTAGCAGTCGTCGTACTGCATGGGGGTGAAATCGAGTTCATAGGCCATGCGGTCGGTGAGGAAACGTGCGTGGGTGCGCACCTTGCTGTTCGACATGGCCATCGTGCTCAGGCTAAGCAGCGAAAACATCAGCGAAAGGAAAATTGTCTTTTTCATCGTACTCTGGTTTTTAATGATTCAACTTCTGTGTAACAACTCTCTGACTATTTGATGCGCACGGCGAAATAAGTTTAAGTCGCCTGCCTACTTTTTAGGTTTTTTCACTTTTACCGGGGCCACGCCTTCGCGGGTCGGCTGCACGCGGCGGATGGTGCCGTCGGGGTTGAACTCCATGCGGTCGATGCACACCTGGCGATGGAAACCGGGGCCGTTGGGCGTGGGCAGCAGATAGTCCTTGTTGATACGGTGGTAGACGATGTACCACTCGTCGCGACCGGGCAACTGCAGCACGCTGTTGTGGGCCGGACCGTAAATCTCCTGTCCCGGGTTCTGGATGAGCACGATGGGGTCTTTGGCCACCTCGATGGGGCCGAGGGGCGAATCGCTGGTGCCGTAGGCCACGTGATAGTTGGGCGAGCCCGTGTCGTCGACGCTCCAGAGGAAGTAGTACTTGCCCTGGCGATAGAAGACGTATGCGCCCTCGCGGAAAGCATAGTCCTGCAGGGTGCCGCCCTTGGGTGTGAGCACCTTGGTAGTACCTTCCTTCAGGCTGACCATGTCGTCGTTCAGTTCAGCGCCGGCCATGTAGCCGTTGCCCCAGTATAGGTAACTCTTGCCCGTCTGCGGGTCGGTGAAGACGTCCACGTCAATCTGCTGACCGCCACGCACGCCCTCGGGACGCTGGTCTACCAGGGGATGCCCCAGGTCCACGAAAGGCCCGGTGGGACTGTCGCTGACGGCCACGCCGATGGACTTGCGGTCGCGCTTCGTGTCGTGCCCGCTATAATAGAAGTAGTACTTGTACGAGCCGTCGGCCTGGCGCTTCTCCTCGATGCAGGGAGCCCACGCATTGCCGCTGGCCCAGGGCACCTGGCTGGTGCCGAGGTCGAGCATGATGCCCTCGTGACGCCAGTTCGTCAGGTCGTCGCTGGAGAAGACGGTGAAGTAGTAACCGCCCCATCCGGCAGCGCCGTCGGTGGTGGAGTAGATGTAGAACTTGCCCGTCTGGTTCGAATAGAGGACCTCGGGGTCGGCATGGAACTCAGGCAAAATGGGATTTCCGCTCGTCCGCGGCTGTCCCTTTTTGGCTTGCAGCCCCACTGGAATCAGCAGGGCTGCAAGGATAAACAGATTTCTTAGTTTCATAGTTTACTTAACCATAATTTTACGTACTGTGCCGTCGGCCATGCGGATGATGTTGATGCCGCGCTGGGGAGCAGAGAGGCGAGCACCGCCGAGCGAGTAGATGCCCACGGGCAGGCCGGTGCCGACCGATGCGGCTGCAATGCCGTCGCCCTCGCCGTTCAGCAGGTCTACGTTGTTTCCGCTACCGTAGTAGTAGAGGTTCCAGGCACCTACCACCTCGTAGTCGTTGGCGTACGTCTCGGTCTTCGACAGGCCGATGCGCACCTTGCCGTCAGCGCCTACATAGAAGGGCAGTTCGTTCAGGTAGTAGCCGGCAGCAAAGAAGGCCGCCGTGGGCGTTGTGCCGTCGGGGGCGAACTTGCCATTGCCCAGCGTGTAGCACTTCACACCCAGGTCGGTGTCCTGTGCATCCTCGTAGAGGTTCATCACGGGCTTGGCATACTTCTCGGCAGCCGTCTGGGCATAGAGGGTGGTCAGGTGAGTTTCCTCGCCGTTCTTCACGCGGGTTTCTTCCTCGTCCCAGTAGCCGGCACGATAGTAGGTGTGTACCGTCACCTTATACGTACCCTCGCGCAGACCGGCCAGATCCTGATAGAGTTCGAAGCCGGCGCGGTTGTACGATACGGTGTTCTCCTTGTAACCGTTCATGGCCGTGGTGGTCCAGCCCTCGATGGTGCCGTCGTTCTTCGAACCGCGACTGGGGTCGAAGGTGTTGTTCACAATCAGCGACGACAGGTCTTGCTCGTCGGCCAGGCCCTCTTGTTCTTCGCCCATGTACCAGAGTTGCCACTCACCGACCACCTCGTAGTCGTTGGCATAGGTCTCGGTCTTCGACAGGCCAATCGTCACCTCACCATCCTCGGGTATGGTGAAGCGGAGTTCATTCAGGTAGTGACCGGCAGCAAAGAAGGCAGCCGTGGGCGACGTGCCGTCGGGGGCGAACTTGCCATTGCCCAGCGTGTAGCACTTCACACCCAGGTCGGTGTCCTGTGCATCCTCGTAGAGGTTCATCACCTTGGTCTCGAAGCGGTCGGCGCTCGTCTGGGCATACAGGGTGGTCAGGTGGGTTTCCTCGCCGTTCTTCACGCGAGTCTCCTCCTCGTCCCAGTAGCCGGCACGGTAGTAGGTGTGCACGGTCACCTTGTACTTGCCCTTGGGCAGGCCCGTCAGTTTCTGGTTCAGTTCGAAGCCTGCACGGTTGTACGATACGGTGTACTCCTTGTAGCCGTTCATGGCCGTGGTGGTCCAGCCCTCGATGGTGCCGTCGTTCTTCGAACCGCGGCTGGGGTCAAAGTTGTTGTTCACGATAGCCGAAGTGTAGTCTACGGGATTCTCCTCGCTGGCCACATTCTCGTCGGGGAACAGAATCTTCACCACCATAGCGTTGATGGTCGTCGTAGTCTCCTCGGCCTCAGCCGTGCTGTACGACTGTGCACGGTAGGCAGCATCCACCTCGTCGAAGAGGGCCTTGGCCTCCTTGATGACGGCATCGCTGGCCTTCTCGTTACCCAGGATGGCCTGGTCGAGGTTGAACAGGGCAACCCACAACTTCTGATAGGCCTCCGTACCCAGGTCAACGGCCTCGATGGTCTCCTTCAGGTCAATCAGGGCCTGATACAGTTCATCGTCCGCACATTTCGAGGCAAACGTGGCGGCAGCGTCCATGGCGTCCAGTTCGGGTTTACCACAGTAGTTGCCCAACTTCTCGTTCACAATCACGATGGTGGCATCGATGACCTCCTTCAGGGCATCGACGTTCTTGGAGCGGAAAATAAGTTTCACGGGACCGACCCATGCCACGCAGTTGTCGTCGGTGCGCAGGTTGTTCTTGAA
>JAFSXQ010000302.1 GCA_017444005.1 Bacteroidaceae bacterium
TGGGACGGTGTATATATAGGAATGACGCTGACCGGCCGGATGTTCCTGTCCATGCTGGTCAGCGCCATTGTCTTCTTTGTGCTATGGTTCCTTCTGGGCCCGTCGAACCACGTGCTCTGGTTCGCCTTCCTGGCCTACCTCGCCACCCGAAGCCTCATGCAGACGGTGCTCTTCCGTGCCTAACTGCCCTCGTACTCCGCGCGCCGCTTCGGGTTCATGGGAAACCAACCCTTGCGGACGCGGTGGTGCTGCTGGTGCACCTCCAGTATGCTCCAGAAGCAGGAGAAGGCCACGACGCCAAGGATGATGCTCGCGTAGGCATTCCGGATGAAGAGGGAAGCCACGAGGGCGGCAATGCCAGTCACGAGGAACAGGGGCCAGCACTGACGTCCCAGGTGGTATTCGGCCTTGATGACCAAGGGGTGGAACATTCCGATGCAGAGGAATGTCGCAAGGCCGATGAGGAGTCCGTTCCAATTCATAATGCACAATTCACAATTCACAATTGGGCTGCGCGTCAGAACTTGAAACTTTCGCTCTTTACATAGATACGATAGTCCTTGATGCTCTCGGGTGCACCTTCCTCCATGCGGGGCAGGTACTGGAAGCCGGACATCGTCTTGTCCTGACCCATGTCGATGATGACGGTGTGGGGGAACTGCACGCCGCGGTTCGTCGACCAGTAGGTCGATTCCTGCAGGTCGAAAATCTTGTCGGCGTTCTTGTTGCCGCTCTGCACGTCCTCGTCGTCGGCGTAGGCTATCTGCCAGGGCTCGCGGCTGAGGCGCTGGCCCTGTTCGTCGAGCATGTACCACTCGGCGATGCAGCAGTATTCGCGGTTCCAGTGGCTGTTCAGTGCCTCGATACAGACGTAGCGACCCGTGACGGGCTTGTCGAAGCGCACTTCCTGCCAACCGTTACCCGCCTTGAACGTGCCCACCTTGACGGGCGTCTCACCCGAAAGGTCGAGGTTCTGGCCTTCGGCGCGGTGCGTCTGCGGGCCTTCCAGGTTCAGTTTGTCGATGATGGGCTTCTGCAGGCCTTCGATGGTCTTCTCACCACGCGGGCCCATCACGTCGAGCACAATGATCTCGTTCTGTCCCTTCTTCAGCCAGCATCCGGGCACGTAGAGTGTCTGCTGGGGGCCGATGTACCAGTGGCGACCCACGGCGTGGCCGTTTACGTACACCTGTCCCTTGCCCCAGTTCTCGAGGTTGAGGAACGTGTCGCCCGTCTTCTTCAGGTCAAAATATCCGCGATAATAACCGATGCCTTGGGGTTCGAGCGTGTTCAAGCGCGAATCCCGGGTGGCGCCCAAGGCACGCACGGCGTTCTTGTAGTCGTCGGGGATGCGAACCTTCATCCACTGGCGGGGCTTCCATGTCGTCTCGTTGTTGTCGACTTCGGCGGTGATGACCACGTCCGAGACGATGCCCTTGAAGTCCTTGATGGCACGACCGAAATTGATGCGGCCCATGCCCTCGACCAGTATCATCAGCCGGTCGCCCTTTCGCACGGCAGGCAGTTTCAGCGTCTGCTCGTGCTTCACGCGGTCAATTTTGCCGACGAACTTGCCGTTGACGAACACCTGGGCGTAGTCGTGTGCGTCCAGCCGGAGGATGCTCTGCAAGGGAATCTCTGGCAACGCGGTTTCGTACATCATCGAACCCCAACCCATGTTCATCTCCTCGAAAGTCATCAGGCCGCCCATCTTGGCAATGCTGTCGCACCCGTAGACGAGAGGCTTGAACTCCTTTAACTCAAACTTGGGAATGGCAATTGTCGGGTATTCCTTGGGTACGGCGGGAAGTTTCGATTGGCCTTCCCACTTCTGGGTCTTTGGGTTCCACGTGCCGCTGTACTTCTCCATCGCCTTGCGCAGAATCCAGTATTTCTCCGTTGTCTGACCCGCCTCGTTGATGGGTGCATCGTAGTCGTAGGAGGTCACGTCGGGCGCAAAGCCGGGCGAGTTGGCACCTGCCCAGTGGCCCCAGTTCGTGCCTCCGTGGGTCATGTAGAGCGAGAAGGAGATGCCACGGTCGAGCATCTGCGTGATGCCGTCCACCATAGCCTCTGCACCGCGTGTCTCGTGACGACCGCCCCATTTGTCGAACCATCCCGACCAGAACTCGGAGCACATTTTCGGCGAGTTGGGGCGCAGTTCGCCTAACTTTCTGAACTCATGGTCGATGTTGGCACCTGTGCCGAAGTTCATCGTCCACGTCAGGTCGTCGAGTCCGTTATTCGTAAAGTTGCTGGACCAGTCGCACTGGAACAACTCCACTTTGTCGAAACCGCTCTTCCTTATTATATCGCGCACGGCGCTAATGTAGGGCTTGTCCGTGCCATACGAGCCGTACTCGTTCTCCACCTGCACCATGATGATGGGACCGCCCTTCTCGATGGTCAGGTCACCCAATTGTTCGCCCACCTTCTTCTCGAAGATTTCCAGGCGCTCCATGAAGAACGGGTCTTGCTCGCGCAGGCGTATGTCCTTCTTCTTCAAGAGCCACCAGGGCAGGCCGCCCATTTCCCATTCGGCACAGACGTATGGACCGGGACGCACGATGACGTACATGCCGTTCTTCTGTGCTAACTTCACGAAGGCACGTATGTCGTTGTTGCCCGTGAAGTCGAACTGGTCCTGCTGGGGCTCGTGCGAGTTCCAGAAGATGTAGATGCACAGGGTGTTCATGCCCAGTGCCTTGCACATCTTTATTCGTTGTTCCCAATAAGCCTGCGGGATGCGCGGATAGTGCACTTCGGCGGCCTTCACGACGAAGGGCTTGCCGTCGAGGAGGAACGTCTTGTCGCCGATGCTGAAACTGTGTGACTTGGTTGCTGCGCTTGCCGCCACGGAAAACAGGGCAACGAGGGCCAGCAGTAAGGTACGTGTTGTTCTCATGATGTGTTTTTTTATGATTATTTTCAGCAAAGATACAAAATAATTCATAATTCACAATTCATAATTCACAATTATTTGTAACTTTGTATTGAGAAACCATCGAAAACTCATAATTTGTAACTCGTAAATTTGCAACTATGGCTATGATAAAGTGTCCCGAATGCCGTCACCACATCTCGTCGATGGCCAAGACTTGTCCCGAGTGTGGATGCCCCATCGACCCCGAATGGGCACAGGCAGAGACCGAGCGGGAGTTGAAGAAACTGGAGGAAGTGCCCTTCACGGTAGAAGTGGGAGGTGAGGAGATAGAGCCGGACGAGGCGGTTCAGCCCCCCTCGTCGCGACGAAAGGGTAGGGGGTGGTACCTCCTCATCTGCATCGTCCTCCTGGGCCTGCTCTTCGGTGGCATCTATTACTATGAATACCGTGCCGATCGGCAACGCGAGCAGCACGCCTATGAGATGCTGCAGGACTGCTCCAATCCCGATTTCTACGAGGACTTCATCATCCGCTACCCCAAGAGCCAGTATATAGAGGACGTGCGTGCACGCTACGCGCAAGTGGCTGCCCAGCAACAGGAGTGGCAGAGGCTGATTGAGAATGGAACCCGCGACGACCTGCACCGCTTTGTCCGCGAACATCCCACCAGTCCCTACGTGAAGGTGGCGCAGAGCCGTATCGACTCACTGGATTGGGCAGAGGCCAAGAACCGCCATACGCTGGAGGCTGTGGCGCAGTACGTCGCCTCCCATCCCGACGGCTATTACATCGACCATGCCGAGCAGTTGCGTCAGACCCTGGAGCGCCAACGTGCTGAAGCCCTGGCCGCCCAGCGCGACTCACTGGCAGCCGATTCGGTTCAGGCGACGGCACAGCCCACGACGTAACCCATCGTCCAGGCGGCTTGCAGGTTGAATCCGCCCGTCACGGCATCCACATCCAGTACCTCGCCAGCCAGATATAGACCGGGGTAGCGCTTGCATTCCAATGTGTTAGCATCGATTTCTGATAGGGAAACGCCTCCGCAGGTGACGAACTCTGTCTTGTACGTGCGTCGTCCTGCTGTGGCGTATGTGTCGGCTGTGAGCACGGCTGTCAGCCGGTTCAGTTCCTTGGCGGGCAGCGTGTCCCACCTCCTGGATTCTGGAACTCCGGCACGTGCCAGTAGCATGGACCAATGGCGAGCCGTAAGGTGTTCGGGCCGGAGGTTGGTGACCTGCCGGCGACTTTGTCCGTAACTGCGTAACAGCCCCCTGACCTCATCCTCCGTCCTTCCCTGCATCCAGTTGATACAGAGAGTGACGCGATAGGCCTGTTCGGCCAGATGACGGGCAGCATGCGACGACAGCCGCAACATGGCGGGGCCGCTCAGTCCAAAGTGGGTGATGAGCAGTTCGCCCTGTGCCCTGAACTTGGTTCCGGCAATGCTCACGGGTGTGTCTGTCACGACGATGCCTGTAAGTTCGTGCAGCGGTTCATCGTTAATGTTCAAGGCGAACAGCGAGGGCACGGGCGGCTCAATCTTCAGTTCCGGTAAGAAGTCCAGTCCGGCGGATCGCGGACTTCCTCCTGTCGTGACAACGACTTTGTCAAAACGCTCTGTTTCGTTGTTGAACGTCACGTCAAAGCCGCAGTCCGTGGGTTGGATGCGTGTGACCTTCGCCTCCGTCCGTATCCGCACGCCCAGGGTGCGCATGGCCTGCAGCAGGGTGTTGACGACCTGCATGGCACTCTGCGAGCAGGGGAACACGCACTGGTCGTCCTGCACCGTGAGGGGCACGCCAGCCTCCTCCCACCAGTGCATGGTGTCGTTTGGGCTGAACTGCCGGAACAGGCGTTGCATCAGTCGCGCCCCACGTGGATAGACGTCGCGCAGGTCGCCTACGTCGCGGAACGAATTGGTAAGATTACAGCGGCCGCCCCCTGTGATGGCAACTTTTGCCAGGGGGCGGCTACTGCGTTCTATGACACTGACGTCAGCCGCGGGATGCATCCGTTTCAGATTGACGGCACAAAAGCAACCTGCAGCACCGGCGCCAATGATGGCTATCTTCATGTCTGGGGCTTATCGGCCACTCGAACCGTCGGCGCGAATGGTAATGCTCTTCTTCAGGTTGTCGATGGCGGCTGCTCTCTTCTGCTCGGCTGCTTTGATGAGGTTGTCGTTCATCTCATGGTTGTCGGAGATGCTGGCCATGTTGTCCTTAGCCTTCGCCACACCGTCCTGAGCCTTGGTCACACCGTCCTGGGCCTTGGCAACGCCCTGCTTGGCCACGTCCACCTTCTGCTGGGCCTTTGCCACGTTCTGCTCGGCGGTAGCCACCTTCTGTTCGGCCTTCTTCACGGCGTCCTGTGCCTTCACCACCTTCTGTTCGGCCTTGTTCACAGCAGCCTGGGCCTTGTCCTGCTTTGCCTGCAACTTGGCCACTTTGGCCTTTGCCTTTGAAATCTCCTTGTCGGCGGCGGCCTCCTGCTTCAGGGCGGTCTTCGAAGCCTTCAGGTTGGCCTTGGCCACCTTCAGGTCGTCCTGCTTCTGCTTCACCTGCAGTTTCAGCGTCGTGTTGCCCTTGTCGGCGCTCAGTTTGGTCTTCAGCGACGTAACGTCGGCCTGCAGACCTATAATTTCCTTTTCGAATCGGGTAGCCCAGTCTTGGCTACTGAGTTCGGCCAGTTGGGCCATCATGCTGGTGCTCATCGTGAGCAGTGCAGCAGCAATAATCATCTTTTTCATCATGCTATATTTACTAAGTTTGATAATTTATTGTTCATAAATTGCAGCAAAATTACAAAAGAATCATTATCTTTGCAAGAAATAACGCATTTTTAACTATGAAACACACGAAACTAACCCTTTTGGTCGCCCTATTTGTGACCGGTTTTGCACACGCCGTCGCTCAAACCGAATCGGAAGCCGTGCTCAACGACATTGCAAGAGTCAACAACTACTGGCAGCAGAACAACTCGCCCTATAAGCGTGCGTTCTGGGACCATGCCGCCTACTACACGGGCAACATGGAGGCCTATCGCCTCATGGGCCGGGCCGAGTGGTACCAGTACAGCGACCGCTGGTGCCGCCACAACGACTGGAAGGGTGCCAAGTCCAACGACCGCCGCAACTGGAAGTACCAGTGGTACGGCGAGGGTGACGACTTCGTGCTCTTCGGCGACTGGCAGATTTGTTTCCAGACCTACGTGGACATGTACAACCTCGTGCCTGCCGACTATAAGGTGGCACGTGCCCGTGAGGTCATGGGCTACGAGTGCGCCATGCAGGACAACAAGTTCTGGTGGTGGGCCGATGCCCTGTACATGGTGATGCCCGTGATGACGAAGATGTACCGCCTGACAGGCGAGGTGCAGTACCTCGACAAACTGCACGAGAACTTCCTGTGGAGCGACAGCCTGATGTGGGACGCCGAGGCGCAACTCTACTACCGCGACGGCAAATACATCTGGCCGAAGGTGAAGACGGCCTGCGACGGAGGCAAGAGTTTCTGGGCGCGCGGCGACGGATGGGTGCTGGCCGGTCTGGCGAAGGTGCTGGCCGACATGCCGCAGGACTACAAGGGACGCGACATCTTCGTACAGCGTTTCCAGCAGTTGGCCGAAGGCGTGGCCCGTTGTCAGCGTCCCGATGGCTACTGGAGCCGCTCCATGCTCTGCGAGGCAGATGCCCCCGGGCCCGAGACGTCCGGCACGGCCTTCTTCTGCTACGGTCTGCTGTGGGGTGTGAATCACGGTTATCTGGATAAAACCAAGTATAGCAACACGATAGAAAAGGCTTGGAAGTATCTGTCAACCGTAGCCTTGCAGTCCGACGGCAGCATCGGTTACGTGCAGCCCATCGGCGAGAAACCCGACCCCACGAAGATTGTCGACGCCCACAGTCAGGCCCCCTTCGGAACGGGTGCTTGGTTGCTGGCTGCCTGCGAACGCGTCCGCTATCTCGACCAGACGGCTTCGTACGGCACCAAGCCCGGAGCACCGGCCATTGCCCGCCAGCCGAGGAAGATGACCTTCACCGTCAAGAACCCGTCTGCCGACAACCGCCAGGATGTCGTGGAACTGGATGCCAAGCAGGTGTTCCAGAAACTGCAGATTGCCGGTGGACGCCAGTTCATGGTGCTCGACGGCGACAACGTGGAGCAGCCCTACCAACTGACCCACGACGGCAAACTCCTTGTTCAGGTCTTCGTGGCTCCCGGCGCGTCGGCCACATTCACCATCGTCACCGGCGAGCCCAAAGCCTACCGCTTGGACGTGAACGGACGCGTCTATCCCAACCGCGAGGACGACCTCACGTGGGAGAACGACCGCAA
>JAFSXQ010000303.1 GCA_017444005.1 Bacteroidaceae bacterium
ATGTCTGATTTTGTGTGGATTTATGTCCAACACATCTCTTCAACAACGAATTAAACGAATTTCACGAATTGTTCACAAACCGTTCACAAAGTGAGTTCCACGTGTGGAACTCATCAGTTCCACGCATGGAACTCGCCAGTTCCACACGTGGAACTCACTTTGGCGAACCGAAGCATAGTATGTAATAGATATGGTTTAACGACTGGAAGGAGACACTTCATTGCACGCTGGCCATTGAAAACAACGGGGTGCGCAATCGCAGTTTTTTGCATTGCGCACCCCACCTTACTAAACTAACCTAAACTATTAAACTACTATATTACTATATGGGGGCATTAGAATGACCAGATGTCCAGAGCCTCGCCATCGCGGACGTTGAACTCCTCGCTGCCGATTTCGCCGCCCAGGCCTACCACGATGTCCTCGCCTTCCATTACGCTGTCCAGCACAGATGTTGCCATCATGTCAGTTGTTTCCGCTTCCACGACGAAACTTTCCGGCGCTTGATATATCTTTTTCATTGTTTTGTGCAATTAAGAGTTAAGGATTAATAGAGAACTTTCTTGCCGTCTACGATGTAGAGGCCCTTCACAGGCTTCTGGACACGGCGGCCGCTCAAGTCGTAGTGCGGATTTGCGGTTGGCGATTCACGGTCGATGGTTTCGATGCCCGTGGCTACGCCGTCGGCCAGAATCTGCAAACGCACATCGGACGAGGTGGTCAGGTAGGCCGACCATGCTTTCAGCGTCTTGCCGTCCTTACCGGCCCGGATGCCACCGGCAGCCGTCACGCCGTACTTGCCGGCAGAGGTCAGTTCCGTGTAGGTGCCGCTGAACGTGACGTTGCCCTTCACCACGCTGCCAGCCGTCTCGGCCTTGATGCTCGTTTGCAGGAAGGCGGGGTTCACGACGTCGGCGCTCGTGTGCATCAGGTAGGGTACGCCGGCGGTAGTTACTGCGGTGTTGTCGCGCAGGTTGCCCTTGCTGTTGTCGTACTTCGACAGATTGACGCGGGTGAACGTCAGGGCTCCGTCGGCCTCACTGGTGAACTCGTACAGTTCCACATCGTCACCGAAGAGGGTCCAGAGTTGGGCCTTATTCAGGTTGAAGGGCAGGCACAGCGTGTTCCAGCCGGCCTTGAAGGTGCGTGTGAGTTGCAACTCGTCGGAGGCCCCTTCGATGTCGGCGGCATCGGCCAGGCTGTAGAGCGGTTCGCTGACGGCGATGGGCACCAGGCGGTTGTTCACGTCGCCAGCGTTCCAGTTCGACAGTCGTGTGCTGAAGATGCCGCTATTTGGGTTCAGCCCCTTGGCATTGTTGCTGCCCAGTTGGAACTCGTAACTCTTCGTATCCTTCTCCACAGCCTTGTAGTCCTCGCCTCCCTCGGCATTCTCCACCATCTTCTGGGCTGCGCTGAGGTAGAGTCCCGTGGCCCGGTTCTTCAGTTTGAAACTGCTGGCGCTGTTGCCAATCAGGGCCCACTGCTGGGCCTCGCTGCCCGTGAAGGTGCGTACCAGGGCCTGCTCGCCAGACTCGGCACCGGTGACGACGTAGTCCGTGCCCAAGAATGCCAGATAGCAGTAGACGGGGCTTTCCTCCGTGCTGGTTGTCAGGGGATAGAGGCGCTCTTCGGAGTACTGCAGGAGGCTGACGTTGTCCAGGCGGAAGTAGTGCTGCTTGTCCGTGGCCTCGCTGGTGGAGAAGGTGAACAGGAGCGTGTATGTGCCGCTTACGGTCACGTCGATGTCGCCGCTGTAGACGTTCCATCCCGTCTTGTCCATCGTGCCGAGTTGGATGTCGTGTCCGGCACCGTCGGTCAGTACGGCTGTGGCCGTGATGGCCGCACGGTTGCGCAGTGCCTGATAGGAGAAGGCATACTTCCGGCCAGCCTCCAGGTCGGTGGAGAGTTCCTGGCTGAGGGTTATGGTCCAACTCTTGGTCTTCGAGTCATCCTTCCATGCGCTGCCGCCGTTGACGCACTGCGTCTTGTCGTTACCGCCCGTCTTCGACAGGCCGAGGCTGGCTTCGTAGGTAACATCCTCGCTGCCGTTGGTCACGTTTGTCGTCCAGTTGTCCCAGCCGTTGGCGAAGTCGCCGTTCTGCACCAGGTTGTCCTGAGCCACTGCCATGCCCACGGAGAGGAGCAGGGCCGAGATCATAGTTAATGTTTTTTTCATTTTGTTTTTTATGTGTTATAGGGTTATTGTTCTTGTTGTGGGGGATTGCGTGCTATTCTTCGTCCCCGCCCCAGATGTCCCAGGCGTTGTCGCGGGACAGGGATTCGCTATTGTCGGCCCAATTGCTAGTGCCGCTATATGTGTTGAGACCAACCGCCACGGAACCCGTGAGGATAGTTTGGTTACACTTCACCAATACCAACTTTGCCAGGGGGGTTGTATATTGCTTTTTCATAGTCGTAGGGATTTTATGGGGTTATTTGACGATAACTTTCCTGACACTTCCGTCCTGCATGCGCAGCAGGTTCACGCCGCGCTGCACCGTGTTGATGCGTGTGCCGCCCAGGGTGTAGACTTCGCGCACGGCGGTCTGCTCCGTCGTCACTGTCTGCAGGGCGTCCGTCCCGTCGAGGTTGAAGGTCAGTGCCTTAGCGCCGCCGCCAAGCGTGCCGGGCATGTAGGCGCGGAAGGGCTTGATGGTGGGCGTGGTCCCGTTCACCTGATAGAAGCCGTAGGTCTCATCGTGCTTTTGCAGTACGTACCAGCCAGCCTCGGCCGTCGTCGAGGTGTAGACACCTGTCAGCAGGCCGTTGGTCAGGTCGTTGCCGCAACCGATATTTGCTTTTGCTGTGAATACGTAGTCATTGGCAACTGAACCTTTTAACAGTACAGGCTTGTTGTTGGTGATTTCAGAAACCTCTTCACCCATAATAGCATCTCCATTTGTTACTGTCAATGTATAAACTGTCAGTCCTTCAGGTTTGTCAGCATCGAAAGGCAATACCAAAGTAGAGTAGCCATCGGCATCCTTTATAGTTGCGGTATATTTCAAACCAACGTTTGCTGTTGCGGCGGATGTTACAAGATTGTCAATGTCAGACTGTACGCTTGCGAGGTCGATGTCTGCCTCCTCGATGGCGAGACGCTCCAGATACCA
>JAFSXQ010000032.1 GCA_017444005.1 Bacteroidaceae bacterium
CCGTGAACGGCACCGGCAGCACCAGCCTCTGACTGCATTTCCTGCACACTTACGGTCTGTCCCCACAGGTTCTTGCGACCGCGGGCAGCCCACTCGTCAACGTGCTCCGCCATGGGCGAAGACGGGGTGATGGGGTAGATAGCAGCTACCTCCGAGAACATGTAACTCACGTGAGCCGCAGCCTCGTTACCATCACAGGTGATAAATTTAACTTTTCTTGCCATAATACTTAGTTTTGGTGTTATAGTATTAATTTTCAATTTCTCAGTTTATTAATATAGGAATCCGAAGAGCCAGAGCGGAATCTGTCGCTCGTCGCCTCGGCGGACGCCGTCCATCGCGTAATAGATGCCCGAGAGTTGCCGTTTCGGAGCCTCGGTCATGATGCGGAAGCGCAGTTTGCCGTCGACGACGAAGTTGCACGTCCGGTCGCCAACGTTCACGATGTGGCGGCCCCAGAGGGCATTCTGGAAGAACGTCTCCAGTTCCTCCTGCTGTTCCACCTGATGGGGCAGTATAGCATGCATCAGGTTGGGGTTGTGCATCATCACGCGTGCCGGTTTCTTGGGCGAACTTTCCCCCAGTCGGTACAGCACATTCACCAGTCGCGCATCGGCCAGATACTTGATGTAGTTCGTCACCGTGGCGCGGCTCGTCTGGATGTCGGCCGCCAACTGGCTCACGTTGGGAGCCTGCGAACGGTCTACGGCCAGTAGGTAGAGCAGTTTCTTAATCTTCGACAGATATTTCAGTTCTATCTGCTTGATGAGCAGGATGTCCACCTCTATCATCATGTTCATCGTCTTCACCAGATTCTCCGAGAAGTTGCGATGCTCCAGGAAAAAGGGGTAATAGCCGTGGTGGATGTAGGCCTGGAAGTGGTCGAGCGGATTCACCTGCCGGCAAATCTCTGCGGCTATTTGTCCGTGCCGAGCCATGATTTCCTCTAGTGAATGCGCCTTCAGGGAGAGTCCCGTCTTCATGTTCAGGTATTCGCGGAACGAGAATCCACGGAGGTTGTACGACTTGACGATGCCGTTCAGTTCGGGGTTCTCCTCTTTCAGTCGCATGACGCTCGACCCGGTGAAGACAATGTGCAGGCTGGGCAGGTTGTCGTAGCACTTCCGCAGTTCCTGGCTCCAATTCGGCTCCTTGAAGACCTGGTCGATGAGCAGCACGCGTCCGCCGCAGTCGTAGAAGTCGCGGGCGAACTCTGATATGCTCTTTCCCTGGAAGTAGAAGTTGTTCATGTTGATATACAAACACTTTCGCTCTTCCACTTTGAAGTTCTCGCGGGCGTAGGTCAGCAGGAACGACGTTTTTCCCACACCGCGACTGCCCTTGATGCCAATCAGGCGGTCGTGCCAGTTGATTTCGTCCATCAAGGCCCTGCGTACAGGGGCGTTAACGTGTTCAACCAAATAAGCATGTGTGCGAAAAAAGGATTCCATATATGGGCGTTTTCTAGAATAACGCTGCAAAGATACTAAGAAAAAGTTGAATTTGCAAACTGGAAGTGACAAAATTTAGGGTAAAACTTTCATGCCCCGTATGTTGAGGGGGATACGACGGGGTGCCGGCTTAGTTCCTCCGCCCCTCTCCATATTCAATTGGGCTGCTTCGCTTTCGTTGCCCGAACGGTCGACGGCAGTCACGGCCAGATTCAGTCCGTAGAGCAGGAGCGCGAGCCGGTTGACGGTGTATTCAGGCTTTTGCAGCAGGCTGGCGACGAGGTTCTCGGCCCGTGTCACGTCCACTGGTGACGTCGTCGACGCATAGACGTTGTAGCGCAGTCCGCCCCGTGCTGCTTCCTCCTTCTGGTCCGTCGATGTCCACGTCAGCCTCACCATCTGGTCGTCTTGCACGGTATAGGAAAAATCGTGTGGCCGTTGCGGTGCCACGTTGTCGTTCCACGGGTAGCGCGGCGGCAGGGCCGGGTAGGGGTAGAACTGGTTTCTCAGGTAGTCGTAGAGGCCCTTGGTGTTGTCGGTCAGGAAGCGGCTGCGGAACATGGCCTGTCCGCTCAGCCCCAGTTCCCGGATGAAGCAAAACTCGCGGCTGATGACGCTCAACGGCCAGTTCTTTTCCTGTGGGTGCAGCATGTAGATGGCCAGCCCGGGTGCCACATGGCGTCCGTACGAGCCTTCCTGCCAGTCCTGGGCAAAGGGGTAGAAGTGGTCGCCGGTGAAGTACATCATCGGGAACAGCGCATCCTGGATGCCCTCGCGTAACCAGCCCTGAGCGTCCTGGCAGACTGCGTCGTAGCAGTTCCAGCCCCGGCTGCTGTAGCGTCGCGTGTCGCGATACTTGCCCACGGGACTCGACGACATCACCACCCACGGCTTCCGCTGCTTTACCTCTTTATATAGGCGGCGCACGATGGCCGTGATGTTGTCCCTGCGCCACTGCGCCTTGGTTTTCCCCTTGCCATACTTCTTATAGGTGGCACCGTCGGGGAACGACGAGGCGTTTTCCGGATATCGGATGTAGTCGAAGTGGATGCCGTCGATATCGTACTTTTCGATGAAATCGGCCAAAACCGCACTTAGGTAGTCGGCCGTTCCGGGCAGGCCGGGGTCGAGATAGTACTGGTCGTTGTGCTTCTTCAACAGTTGAGGATGGGTGGCCAGCAGCGAGCGTTTGCCCATGCGTTTGGCCACCTCCACTTTGAAAGCCGGTATGGTCACTACCCAGGCATGCAGTTCCATGCCCCGGCGATGGGTCTCCTCGATGGCGAACTGCAGGGGGTCGTAGCCCGGCGATTTATCGTAGGTGCCTGTCAGGCACTGGTCCCAGGGCTCTATTGCCGAGGGGTAAATCACGCTGCCTCGGATGCGTGTCTGCAGCAGCACCGTGTTGATGCGACAGGCCTGCAGTTGGTCCAGCAACCGGCACAGTTCCTGTTTCTGCTGTTCGATGCTGCTGGCCGACGTGGCTTTCGTCCGAGGCCAGTCCAGTCCGCTCAGCGTCGTCACCCACACGGCCCTGAGTTCGCGCTTGGGTGACTCTGTCAGCCAGGGCCGTTGAGCCCACAGACCTGACATGAGGATAGGGGAAAGTAGGTAAATGAGAAATAGGGCAATTCGTTTCATACGATGTGTCAAGCGTGATTCGGCCCACAAAGATAAGCATTTCTCCCGAGAAATCCGCTTTGTCAGCGTGCTAATTTGGTAAAAAAGCCAAATCGGTCAGAGAAAACTCCTACTTGCTGTCGCGGTAGGCCTTGGGGGAGAGACCGGCCTGCGCCTTGAACCAACGGCCGAAGAAGGACTGGTTGGGGAAGTGGAGGGCGTAGGAAATTTCCTGTACGCTCATCGTGGAGTAGTGGAGCAGGTTCTTGGCTTCCAGGAGCACGTTGTGCGTAATCCATTCGGCAGGACCGTGGCCCGAGGCACGGCGGATGACGGTGCTCAGGTACTTGGGCGTGAGGTGCATCTGCTCGGCGTAGAAACTGATGCGCCGTTCCGTGCGGTAGTGCTGGCCGACGAGCGAGATGAAGCGGCGGAAGAGATCCTCCTCGTGGTTGTGCACGCTACGGCCGTGCCCCTCGCTTTGCTGTTCCAGGTAGCGCACGAGGTGGGAGATGAAGGTGTAGCCGAAGGCGCGGAACGTGTTGCGCACGGTCTCGTGGTAGTAGGCCAGGGTGGTGGGCTGGCTGATGCTTTCGGCCACCAGTTCGATTTGTCGCCACATGTATCTGAACGTTTCTGGCTCGGGCTGTAGCGTGTAGAGTTGGTCCATGGCGCCGATGTGGGGCAGCAGGCTCTGGATGGACAGGTTGATTTGGCGCATGAACTGCTCGCCGAAGAGGAGGACGGAGGTGCGGCAGTCGCGGATGTCGGTCACCTGCAGGATGGCCCCCGGCTGGGCATAGAAGACGGTGCCGGCCTGGATGGTAATCTGCTGCAGGTTGCAGGTGAGGGTGAACTGCCCCTGGTCGCACAAGAGGATGACGAAGCAGTCGAGGCGGGTGGGGTAGAGGAACATGGCCTTGCCCTCTTCCACCTCGTCGATTTTGGGCTTGACCATGACGAAGCACTGATTGTCGTAGAACTTCCCCCGGCCGGGATCCAGTTTGCCTTCGCTCAACAGGCGCAGGAGCGAGAGGGTGTAGATATTTTCGTTCTGGTTCATGCTGATTTCTGTTTTCGGACACAAATTTACGCTTTTTATCCGAAATCTCATCATATCTTCGTCGAGAAAGCGAGGTTTAGGACAATAGTGGTACGGGATAGGACTTTGCTGTATGGGAATAAAGGTGTAACTTTGCAGCCGAATTTGAGAAAATGAGAGAAAAAGAACAAATAAAAAAAGATATGAAGAAAGTGTTTTTATGGGCGATGGTCGCACTGCTTGCCGTTTCGTGCGGAAAGAAGCAGACCGAGGGCGTGGAGGAGACCATCCGCGTCGTGGTGGAAAAGGCCACGCCGACAAGTGATTGCAATGCGCTGCCCTACGTGGGCGTAGTGGAAGAGGAGTCGTCGACGAGTGTCAGTTTCACGGGCATGGCCATGCTGAAGACGCTGACCGTGAGCGAGGGCGAACCCGTCAGGAAGGGGCAGTTGCTGGCCGTCATCGACGAGACGCAGGCCCGCAATGCACTGGCCACGGCCAAGGCTTCGCTGGACCAGGCGCTGGATGCCCAGGAGCGCATGAAACTGTTGCACGACAACCAGTCGCTGCCCGAAATCAAGTGGGTGGAGGTGCAGAGCCAGGTCAGCCAGGCGCAGTCGGCCTACGACATGTGCAAGAAGAACCTGGAGGACTGCCGCATCTACGCTCCCGTGAGTGGCGTTGTGGGTTCGAAGATTATGGGCGTGGGCGAGACCGTTCTGCCCACGGAACCCGTCCTGACCATCCTGTCGATAGATAACGTGAAGGTGCGCGTCAGCATCCCCGAGCGGGAGATTGCTGCCATCACGCCGGGCACGAGTACGGAGATTACCGTCGATGCCCTGCAGGGCGAGACCTTCCAGGGCGGGCGCATCGAGAAGAGCGTCTCGGCCGACCCGCTCACCCACACCTACGACATCCGCATCCGTGTGGCCAATGCCGGGCGGAAGTTGCTGCCGGGAATGGTGGCAAGGGTGAAAATGAGAAATGGAGAGAATGAGAAAATGAGAAACGAGGGGCTGACCTTGCCCGTGAAGGCAGTGCAGCAGTCGACGGACAAGACGCTCTTCGTCTGGGTGGCCAGGGACGGCAAGGCCCATCGCACTCCCGTAACCGTCGGGCAGGCCGTGGGCAACCGCATCGTCGTCGATTCGGGCATCCAGGAGGGCGACCAAGTGATTGTGGAAGGATACCAGAAACTGGGTGAAGGAACACCCATTGAATATTAGAGGAATGGAAGGGAATTATGGAATGGAGTAAAAGTTGGGCCGCATGGCCAATCAATAACTACCGCATCACGATAGTCATCACCCTGCTGGTGTTTGTCTTTGGCCTGTACGGGCTGTACGTGATGCCGAAGGACGAGTTCCCCGCCTTCGTGGTGCGCCAGGGCGTGATCGTTGCCGTGATGCCGGGTGCCACGAGCGAAGAGATAGAGGCCCAGGTGGCCCGTCCACTGGAGCGTTACCTGTTCACCTTCAAGGAGGTGAAGCGCGAGAAGACGACCACCACCAGTCAGAACGGCATGTGTATCGTCATGCTGCAGTTGCAGGAGAACATCGACACGGACTTGAAGGATGAAGTGTGGAGCAAGATAAAGCACGGTCTGAACTCGTTCAAGAGCCAGTTGCCGAGCGGTGTGCTGGCCTTGGTGGTAAACGACGAGTTCGGCGACGCCTGTGCCCTGCTCATCACTCTGGAGAGCGACCAGCGCAGTTATCGCGAACTGCAGGGCTACAGCGACGAACTGGCCGACCGCCTGCGCCGTATCCCCTCGGTCAGCAACGTGCGCCAGTACGGCGAGGTGAAGGAACAGTTGACCCTGCGTGTCGACCGCGAGCGACTGGCCGCCTACGGCATCGGTCAGGCCGCCCTGATGCAGGCCATCAGCGGCCAGGGGCTGACCACGATGGCGGGCTCGGTGACGGGCGGCGAGCAGAGCATCCAACTCCACGTCGAGCCTACGGAGAGCAGCGAGGAGGAACTGATGAACCAAATCGTTTTCTCCGCGGATAATAAGGTAGTGCGCGTGCGCGACATCGCGACGGTGACGCGCGAATACGACACCTCGGAGAGTTACATCGAGAACAACGGCAACCGCTGTCTCCTGCTCTCGCTGGAGATGAACGACGGCAACAACATCGTGAAGTACGGCGAAGAGGTGGACGAGGTGCTTTCCGACTTCAAGGAGGATTACCTGCCCCAGGACGTTGAGATTCGCCGCATCACCGACCAGCCGCAGGTTGTCGGCGACTCGGTTCACGACTTCCTGCGCGACCTGATAGAGTCGATGGTCATCATCGTCCTGGTGATGATGGTGCTTTTCCCCCTGCGCTCGGCCATCGTGGCGGCCATCACCATCCCCCTGAGCACGTTCACCTCGGTGGGCATCATGTACGCCGTGGGCATCCCCCTGAACATCATCACACTGGCCTGCCTCATTGTCGTGCTCGGCATGATTGTGGACAACTCCATCGTCGTCATCGACGGCTATCTGGAGTACCTGGGCAAGGGCATGGGACGCAGGGAGGCCGCCGTGAAGTCGGTGCAGCAGTACTTCGCCCCGATGATGCTGGCCACCGTCTGCATCTGTGCCATCTTCTTCCCCCTGATGTACACGATGACGGGCGAGGCCCACGACGTGATGGACCTCTTCCCCAAGACCATCACCATCAACTTGATGGTGTCGCTGTTGGTGGCCGTGGCCGTCATTCCCGTGCTGAATGCAGCGCTGATTCGCAAGGTGACTCCCGCCAAGGAGGGCAAGATGAAGTTGACCGACCGCATCCAGTTGTTCTACGAAAAGACCCTGAAGTGGACTTTCAAGCACCCCTGGCTGACGATGGTCGGCGCCGTGGTTCTGGTCGTCGCCACCAGCCTGATTTTCCCCACGCTGAAGATGCGCCAGTTCCCCTTTGCCGACCGTAACCAGTTTGCCGTGGAGATATTCCTGCCCGAGGGCGAGGGGCTGGACCGTACGGTGGCCGTGGCCGACAGCATGCGCCGCGTCCTGCAGCGCGACGAGCGCGTGACGAGCGTCACCTTGTTCATGGGCTGCAGCAGTCCGCGCTTCCAGGTCAGTTATGCTCCGCAGATGGGCGGCCGCAACTTTGCCCAACTCATCGTCAACACCCCCGACATACAGAGCACCTTCGACGTGCTGAACGAATATGCCCCCAAGTGGAGCAACCACTGGCCCGAGGCCTACGTGCGCTTCAAGCAGATGGATTTCCTGCCCGTGCCCACCTACGAATACCGTTTCTATGGCAACGATATGGACAGCATCAGCCGGGCGGCCGAACTGCTGATGGCCCAGATGCGCCGCATCCCCGACATCGAGTGGGTGCACACCGACTACGAACAGCCCCATCCCGTGCTGAACGTCAGCCTCGACCCCGTCAGTTCGGCCCAGTTGGGCATCAATCGCACGACGGCCCAGTTGCAACTGGCCATGCAGACGGGGCAGATGCAGGTCGGCAGCATTTGGGAGGGCAATTACGAGGTGCCCATCATCGTGAAGGACGATGCTACGGACCGCCTTGCGCTGGGCGACGTGGGCAACACCTACCTCACGACGCTGTCGGGCCAGAGCGTGCCCCTGCGCCAGGTGGCCCAGGTGCGTCCCGTGTGGTCGGAGACCAAAATCCTGCACCGCAACGGTGAACGTTGCATCACCGTCACGGCCGAGAGCAAGCGCGGCGTCCTGGCCTCGCGCGTCCAGTCGCAGACGGCCGACATCATGGCCAGCCTGCCCTTGCCTCGTGGCGTGCGCAGCGAGATTGGCGGCGAGGTGGAGAAGAACGACGAGATGGTGCCCGAGATATTCGCCGGCATCGGCATCTCGCTGGTCATCATTTTCTTCTTCATCCTCTTCAACTTCAAGCGCTTCGGCATCACCATCCTCTGCATGGTGGCCATCTCCCTAAGCATTCCCGGAGCCATGATAGGCCTGGCCATAGCCAACAAGACGCTGGGCCTGACCTCCCTGTTTGGCTTCATCACGCTCATGGGCATCATCATGCGTAATGAGATTCTCATCTTCGAACATGCCGACGACCGCATGGCGGAGGGCTGGACGGCCAAGGACGCCGCCTTCGATGCCGGTCGGCGCCGCATGGTGCCCATCTTCCTCACCACGGCCACCACGGCCGTCGGCGTCGTCCCGATGATACTGGCTGGCTCGTCGTTCTGGATGCCCGTCGGCATCACCATCTTCGCTGGTGGCATCGGCACGCTCATCCTCGTCGTCACCGTCCTGCCCGTGGTGTACTGGAAACTCCAGGGGAGTGAAGAACGAAAAGTGAAGAGTGGAGAATCAAAGTTACCACTCTAATCCCGGAACGTCTTAATTGAATTTATTTTGAAATTATGAAACGAATAGCAATAGTATTTCTAATTCTTCACTCTCAACTCTTCACTCTTCACTCCCAGACCAAACTGGGTCTGGAGCAGTGCCTGGAACTGGCTCGCGAGCACAACCGCACGCTGCAGAACGCAGCGCTGGAGATAGACATGGCCACGGAGCAGCGCAAGGAGGCCTTCACGAAGTACTTCCCCGACATTCAGGCCAACGTCATGGCCTTCCGCGCCTTCGACGAGATGGTGAACGGCGACGGCACCATACCGCAGGAGGTGGCCGCCATCAATCCGCAGTTTGCCCAGTACGTCGGTGCCCCCTTCTCATACAGCGAGTTCAACCGTGCCTATTCGGCCACACTGACGCTGACCCAGCCCCTCTATGCCGGCGGGCAGATTGTGGCCGGCAATCGCCTGGCACGGATAGGCCAGGAGGCCGTCGTCCTGCAACGGCAGATGAAGGAGAAGGACGTCCTGCAGAAGGTGACGGAGTGCTACTGGCAGGTGGCCACCGTGAAGTACAACCTTTCCACCATCGAGGCCGCCGAGAAGCAGGTGGGCGCCGTGTGCCAGTTGGTTGAGAACTACGTCCGCGCGGGTGTCACCACGAAGAACGACCTGCTGAAGGTGCACCTGCGCCAGCAGGAACTGGCCTCGAATCGCCTGAAGTTAGAGAATGCCGAACACGTGCTCCTGCTCCTGCTGGCCCAGCAGATTGGCATGGCTGGTCAGCAGGTGGACATCGACGCCCAGTCGCTCCAGCCCCAGAACCCGGCCGAGGTGCACGTGGCCACCGACGAGGCCGTGCAGAGCCGCGAGGAGATGGCCCTCATGGAGAAGCAGGTGGAGGCCAACCGCTGGCAGGTGAAACTGGAACGTGGCAAGTACCTGCCCACCGTGGCCGTCGGTCTGGTGGGGTACAACGCCGGTTTGGGCGGGCTCTCGGACGACATCACGAAATACATGGACACGAACATGACCAACGGGCTGGTGTTCGGAACGGTGTCGGTGCCCCTGATGTCGTGGTGGGGCGGTCGGCATGCCATTCGCCGCACACAGATGAAACTGCAGCAGGCGCAGAACGATGCCCTGGATGCCCGCGAACAACTGGGCGTAGACATTGAGCAGGCCTGGAGCCAGTTGACCGAAGCCTACAAGCAGATAGCCATTGCCCAAAGCAGTGTGGACGAGGCCGCCGAGAACCTGCGCATGTCCACCGACCAGTACAACGCCGGCACGGAAACCCTCAGCGACCTGCTGGATGCCGAGACCCTCAACCGCCAGGCGCGCAACCAACTCTCCGAGGCCTTGGCTACTTACCAAGTCCGTCTGGCCGATTACCGTCGCAAGACCCGTTCGGTTAAATAAGAAAATTAGGCTGTGTTAAAATAAAAAAGAGGGCATGTCGTGAATTATGACATGCCCTCTTTTTTTTGTGATCCGGATGGGGCTCGAACCCATGACCCACAGCTTAGAAGGCTGTTGCTCTAATCCGACTGAGCTACCGGACCGACCTTGTCGTTCGCTGAATTTGCGTGCAAAGTTAGTGCTTTATGTTCGATTATCCAAATTTATC
>JAFSXQ010000304.1 GCA_017444005.1 Bacteroidaceae bacterium
GAGCGTGACCATCGACAACCGCAGCCACCTGACCGACATCGTCAGCGAACTGAAGAAGTACGGCACCGTGGAGGTGGACAGCGACATGTGCATCGTCTGCGTCGTGGGCGACCTGGTGAGCGGCAACGTCGGTTTCGAGACACGTGCCTGCATGGCCGTGAAGAAGATTCCCGTGCGCATGATCAGTTACGGCGGCAGCAACTACAACATCTCGTTCCTGGTCAAGGCCGAGGACAAGAAGCGCACGCTGCAAGCCCTCAGCGAGACCCTGTTCAAGGGGAAATGAGAAAATGAGAAAATGAGAAAATGAGAAGGTGAGAAAATGAGAGGTTGAGAAATATATAAGGTAAAAAGATTAAAGAGAGAGAACGTAATATGAATTTTCCGATAGACAAGTTTCAGGCGTTGCGGACGCCATTCTACTACTACGACACGCAGTTGCTCGACCAGACGCTGGAGGAGGCCAAGCGCCACCTGCGCCCCGACTATCACCTGCACTATGCCGTCAAGGCCTGCACCAACCCGCAAGTACTGCGCCACATCGTGGCTGCCGGCCTGGGAGCCGACTGCGTGAGCGGTGGCGAGATTCAGGCCTGCCTGGATGCGGGCTTCCCGGCCGACAAGATTGTCTTCGCCGGTGTGGGCAAGAGCGACTGGGAGATAGAACTGGCCCTGCTGGCCGGCATCTTCTGCTTCAACGTGGAGAGCATACCCGAACTGGAAGTCATCAACGAACTGGCCCAGCGACACGGCAAGGTGGCCCGCGTGGCCTTCCGCATCAACCCCAACGTCGGGGCCCACACCCACGACAACATTACCACAGGCCTGGCCGAGAACAAGTTCGGCATTGCCTGGGAGGACACGCAGGACGTCATCGAACGCAGTCGGCAGATGAGCCACGTAGAGTGCATCGGGCTGCACTTCCACATCGGTAGTCAGATACTCGACATGGACGACTTTGCCACTCTGGCCCTGCGCATCAACGAACTGCAGGAGGTGCTCGACACCTACGGCATCCGCCTGCCGCACATCAACGTGGGCGGCGGTCTGGGCATCGACTACGAACAGCCCGACGAACATCCCATAGCCAATTTCCAGGACTACTTCGGCACCTTCAACCGCTACCTGCGCCTGCATCGCGGACAGCAGTTGCACTTCGAACTCGGCCGTTCGCTCGTGGCCCAGTGCGGCAGCCTCATCACGCGGGTGCTCTACGTCAAGCAGGCCTCGCTGAAACGCTTCGTCATCGTGGACGCCGGCATGACCGACCTCATCCGCCCCGCCCTCTACGGAGCCTTCCACCGTGTGGACAACCTCTCCCGCCAGGAGGGCGACGAGGTGTACGACGTCGTGGGGCCCATCTGTGAGAGCAGCGACGTCTTCGTGCGCGACTACCACATGCCCCGAACCCAGCGCGGCGACCTGCTGGCCCTGCGCAGTGCCGGAGCCTACGGCGAGATTATGGCCTCGCAATACAACTGCCGTACACTGCCCAAGGGAATCACCGACGAGGAACTATGCCACCAGTAAGCATCATCATCACCGCCCATGAGCAGTGCGACGTCCTTCGCCGCCATCTGCCCGCCTTCCTCGAACAGGACTATCCCGACGACTTCGAGGTGATTGTGGTGGACATGAACAGCAGCGACGACACCGCCGGCATGCTCGAAGGCTTGCAACTGCGCCATCCCCACCTGCACGCCATCCAGTTGCCCGATTCCACGCGCGACGTCAGCCCCATCCGCCTGGCCCTGACCTTAGGCATACGCTCGGCCAACAACGAGTGGCTGGTGCTCACGCAGGCCGACTGCATCCCCGCCTCTCCCCTGTGGCTCAGCCGCATGATGGCGACCGGCGAGGAACGACCCGAGACACAGATAGTCCTGGGACAGAGTCGCTTTGTCGATGGGCACGGTTGGCACGGGCTTCGTTGTCGTTTCTTCCGGGCCCGTCAGCAGTGGCTCCATCTGCATCATGCCCTTCGCCACGGGGCCTATCGGTGCGACGGAACCAACCTGTGCTACCGCCGTTCCCTGTTCTTCGAGCATCGCGGGTTTGCCGACCATGCCAACCTGCTGACGGGGGCCACCGACATCATGGTCAATCACCACAGCACGGCGCAGAACACCGCCGTATGCACCCAGCCGGAAGCCATCATCCTGCAGGACACGCCCCGCAATCCCGACTGGTGGAGCCGCGAACGCCTCTTCTTCATGGAGACGCGCCGCCACTTCCGCCACACCTTCGGCTACCGGTGCACGTACGCCCTCTGTGCCATCCTGCCTTGGGTATGCACACTGCTGATGACCGCCAGCGTCGTGCTGGGCCTGATCTACCAACAATGGCTCGCCGTAGGCCTCGCCCTTGCCGGCTGGCTGCTGTGCATGGGCTACTGCACGACGAGGTTCAACCGATATTTGAAATCCATCGGCGAACCACCCATCATCCTCGCGCTGCCCCTGCTGCTCCACCTCGTTCTCTGCTGGGACACGTCAGCATGGGTCCGCTGGCTGTTTACCGACAAACACATCTTCAAGAAAAGATTCATATAACATGCAAAGTCTACCGTTCATAGCCTGGTGCCTGGAGCACCTCAACTACTGGGTCATCACGCTGCTGATGGCCATCGAGAGCAGTTTCATCCCCTTCCCCAGCGAGGTGGTGGTGCCGCCCGCCGCCTACCTGGCCGCCAGCAGCAACGACCTGAACGTCTTCCTGGTTGTCCTGTGCGCCACTGTCGGGGCCATCATCGGAGCCTTGGTCAAC
Organism: Bacteroidaceae bacterium; assembly: GCA_017444005.1. Lineage (GTDB taxonomy): Bacteria > Bacteroidota > Bacteroidia > Bacteroidales > Bacteroidaceae > Physcousia. Next base: position 2,767 of record JAFSXQ010000304.1, read on the forward strand.
TACTTCCTGGCCCTCACCCTCGGGCGCCCCATCGTCTACCGCTTTGCCAACAGCCGCCTGGGCCACCTGTGCCTGATAGATGAGGAGAAGGTGCGCATAGCGGAGGAGTACTTCGACCGTCACGGGGCCATCGGCACCTTCGTGGGCCGTCTGGTGCCCGCCGTGCGCCAACTCATCAGCATCCCGGCCGGCCTTTCACGCATGTCGCTGGGCCGTTTCGTGCTCTACACGTCGCTGGGCGCAGGGCTGTGGAACAGCATCCTGGCCGCCATTGGCTACTATCTGGCCAGCGTCGTCCCCTACGACGAACTGGACAGCAAGGTGGCCGAGTATTCCGTCTATCTGAAGGTGGCGATGCTCGCCCTCGGTGCCTTCGTTGTGGCCTATCTTATTTATAAGGGAACGAAGAAAGATTGAAGATTGAAGATTGAAGATTGAACGTTGAACTATGAAGAAGAATAAGAGGATATATTCATTGGTGCTGTTGGGGATTGCATTCAATTTTCAATGTTCAATGTTCAATGTAGCACAGGCTCAGGTGTGGGACAGCCTCTGCGTGGACCCGTACCGCATCGACACCGCTGACGTGGGAGCCTTGAAGGCGGAGGTCAACGCACTGGCCTTCTTCCAGAACAACGAGTTCAGCAGTCGCGTGCAGAAGGGCTACACGCTGCCCGGCGCCTGGCTGCAACCGAAGTTGACCTTTGTCCCCATTCCGCAGATTCGCATCGAGGCCGGCGCGCACCTGATGTTCTACGGCGGAGCCAACCGCTACCCCAACTATGCCTACCACGACGTGGCCCAGTGGAAGGGCAACCAGCACACGCACGGCGTCCACGCCCTGCCCTACCTGCGCGCGCAGGCCGACTTCCGCCACCTCACCCTCGTGCTCGGCGACATCTACGGCGCACAACAGCACGGTCTCGTACTGCCCCTCTACAATCCCGAGCAGAACCTGTCCACCGACCCCGAAATGGGCTTTCAGATGCTGCTCGACCGCCGTCACGTTCACCTGGACCTGTGGATAAACTGGCAAAGTTACATCTTCAACCTCGACACCCACCAGGAAGCCTTCACCGTGGGCATGAACAGCACCCTCCTGTGGAACCGCGACCGAGACAGTCGCCTGCAGTGGGAAACGCCCGTGCAACTCATCCTGCAGCACCGGGGCGGCGAACTGGACACCACCAACGCGGGTGTGCAGACGGTGATGAACGCCGCCGTGGGCCTGCGCATGAGGTACCGCCCCGCCAGCCAACGTGTGCTCAACCACCTGCGCACAGAGGTCAACCTGCTCGGCTCGTGGCAGCAGCACGGCACACTGTGGCCCTACGACACGTGCCTGGCCTATCACCTTGCAGTGCAGGCGCAGATGCTGCGGGGACTGGATGCCGAGGTGGGCTACGTCGGTGCGCCGCGCCGCTTTGCCAACCTCTTCGGCTCCCCCTTCTTCGGCACGCTCAGCACCCGATACCCCGGCGAGACGTTCAGCCGCATGCACACCGTCTATGCCACCGTGGGGTACAGTTACGTCTTCACCCCCGCCTACCGCCTCGGCGCCCGGCTCGACGTCTACAACTACCACAGCCGACAGACCTCGTCCACCCCGCTGGCCTTCGGCGTCTACTTGCGTGTCTGTCCCTCGTTCGTGCTCAAGCGGAAGTAATCTCACGCACACGCGCATATACTATATTATATTAACCTATTTACAAACCCTAAAAAAACTTAACGTATGGTAAGAAAATTACTCTCTATCGTTGCCCTGACACTGATGGTTTTCGGTGTGCAGGCACAGACGCTGCAGATGGACCCTGCCGCCAACTTCCACAAGACGCTGATTCGTCGTGCTCCGGCCCGTGTGGCCAGTCTGGAAGGCACCACGGCCTACGGCTACGGCACGGAGACCGATTGGCAGGGCTTAGGCGTAAATGCATCGGGCGTAACGTTCGACGTGGCCATATACGTCCCCGCCGGTGCAGCATTCCGCAACGCCACCATCAATGGCATCAACATCCCCGTTCTGGACACGGCTATGAAGGATGTCAGCGCATGGATTCGCTCAGACATCTACGACGACAACGACCTGGCCAAGGCCACTGCTGCCGGTCCGTTCAAGGCAAACGAATACTTCAGCGTTGCCTTCGACGAACCCGTCCCCGTCCCAGAGGAGGGTTTCTATGCCGGCTACACGTTCACCTGTTCCATCAATTATCCCGTTGCCATGGGCGCCGTGTATGCCGAGAACGGTATACTGCTGCAATACACCAACAACGGCCAGGCCAGCGGCTGGGGCGACTACTCGAGTCAGTTCCCCGCATCTCCCCTGCAAGTGTTCATCAGCGGCATCAGTCTGCCCGATTACAGCATCAGCCTGTCCTATGTGGGTCAGTCCACCCAACTCACGAACAGCACGTACAGCATCCCCGTGGATGTCGTCAGCAGCAGTGCAAAGGCTATTGAGAACGTGGATGTGGCAGTCACCGTAGAGGGAAAGACTGAGCAGAAGCACATCACCCTGCCCGAACCCATCGAAACGGGCCTGAACAAGAGCGCATCGTTCATCATCGAAGGTACTTCTCCTGCCGAGCCTGGCCGCTACGAAGCGAATATCGTTATCGAGAAGGTCAACGGCACGGAATACGAGGAGCCGGCCACTGGTGTAGGTCTGCTGAAGAACCTCACCAAGAAGGTTAAGCGCAACACCGTCATCGAGGAGTTCACGGGCACAGGATGCGGCTGGTGCCCGCGCGGATGGGCCGGCATGGAGTACATGAAGGAGAACTATCCCGACAACTTCATCGGCATCGCTTTCCACAAGTACAACAGCACCGACCCCATGTACTATGCCAACTATCCCTATCTCGGCCTGACAGGTGCTCCGGGTTGCATCGTCGACCGTAAAATAGACACCGACCCCTACTATGGTCACGTCGACAACGACCTGGGCATTGCAGAGACGTTCGGAATCCTGAACAGCGAATTGCCCGAGGTCGACGTAAAGGCCGTCTCGCACTGGGAACAGGATGGCAAGGCCGTGAAGGTGACTGCCAATGTGGAGTTCCTGGTTGCTCCGGGCAACGTTTCGCTCGTATATGTGCTCACTGCCGACAGCCTTTCTGGTTCAGCCACCTCATGGAGGCAGACCAACTACTATGCGCAATACTCGGCATCCGATGTCGGCAATGCTCCGGGTATCACGGACTTCTGCAAGGGTGGCAAATATGGTTCAAGCCCCGTAAAGTTGGTGTTCAACGACGTGGTCATCAGCAGCAGTTACGATGCCAGCAGCAACAACCTGGGCCAGAGCATCAGCGAAGAAGACGGCATGAAGGCCGGCAGCATCTATCAGGGCGAATACACCCTCTCGATGCCCACGAAGGCTTCACTGCGAGTTGCCACCAAGTCGGATCTGGTATTTGCCAACGTGCTGGTTGTCGACGACACGACTGGTGAAATCCTAAACGCAACGAGAACCAAGATTGAGCCTATCGACGGAGGTGAGGATGCCGTTGACAGGATACAGAACAGTTCGTCGGCCGTTAGCACCCGCTACAATGCAGCCGGACAGGTCATTGCTGCTCCCCAGCGCGGCCTGAACATCATCCGCCTTTCCGACGGCAAGGTGCGCAAGGTCATGGTTAAGTAAACTGGGAAACGGCTTCACTGCTAACAAAGAAAGAGAGGCTGCGCCGGACAAATCGGCGCAGCCTCTCTTTCTTTTATGGTATCTCTTTTCTTACTTCTTGCTCTTCTCCTTGTCGTACTTCTCCCAAAGTTTCTTGTCGGCACAGAGTTTCTTCTGTTCGGCAGTGAAAGCCTTGGCTTTAGCCTCCTGTTCGGCTTCGGCTTCGGGAGTAGCATAGGCGTGCTTGTAACCGGGCATTACGTCCCAGTAGCCACGGGTGAAGTCGGGGAAGGCAACGGCTGCGCAGTTGTGGTCCATCGACAGGGCACCCAGTTCTGCCAGGCAGCACCACTCGGCCAGGTCGTAAACGTCCATGTCGAGGGGCAGACCATTCTGCAGACAGTAGACGAGGCGGGCGTCCATGAAGAAGTCCATACCTCCGTGACCACCCACTTCAGAGGCCAGTTTGCCATACTTCTTGATGATGGGGTGCTCGTACTTCTCCTCCAGGGCCTTGCGCTCGGCGTCGGGCAGGAAGGAGTGGCTGGAGAGGTTGTCCACCTTGGGCTGCTGTCCGGCAGCCTTCAACTGGCTGGCATCCAAAGCGTAGCCCGAGATGGGATACTTATTGGCAAAGCCCTTGGTGCCGGTGAGTTGATACAGGCGATTGTAGGGCTGGGGATTCATGACGTTGTGCTGAATTTCAACAACCTTACCGTTGTAGGTGCGCATGAGCGTGGTGGTGTGGTCGCCGTTGCGGAACTCGGCACACTGCCGTCCGGTGTTCTTCTCCACCAGTTCCTTACCGTGTGCGCTCTTGGTGTCCATGGCAACGAGTGTGGTGAAGCGGTCGCCACGATGGATGTCCATCACCTGAGCCACGGGGCCAAGTCCGTGGGTGGCATACACGTCGCCACGGTTCTCCTTGTTATACTTCAGTCGCCAGTGCAGGTCCTGGGGGTCGGAACCGTCGGGATTCTTCCAGTAGTATGCCCAGAAGTCGTCCAGATTGTGGATGTAGGCACCCTGTGCACGCAGCACCTCTCCGAAGACGCCGTGCTGAGCCATGTTCAAGGCACGCAGTTCGAACCAGTCGTAGCAGCAGTTCTCGAGAATCATGCAGTGCAGGCGCTTCTGTTCCGAGAGGTTGATGAGTTCCCAGCACTGTTCCAGATTCATGGCAGAGGGAACCTCAATAGCCGTGTGCTTGCCGTTCTCCAGGGCACACTTGGCCACGGGGAAGTGGTGGTCCCAGTCGGTGGCTACATAGACGAGGTCGATGTCGGGACGCTTGCACAGTTCCTCATAGCCCTTCTCACCGCTGTAGATGGCTGCGGGGGGCAGACCGGCGCTACGCAGCGACTTCTGGCAAGCCTCGGCACGCTCGGGCACATAGTCGCAAAGGGCCACAATCTGCACACCGGGGATGTAGGTGAAGCGAGCCACGGCACCCGGACCACGCATGCCCAGGCCGACGAAGGCCACACGCACGACATCCAGTTTGGGAGTGGTCAGTCCCAACACATTCTGCTGGCCGACGGGACGGGCGGGAGTGTCGACAACGATGGTTCCCTCCTCCCAGTGCCACTTGGTGCTGGGAGACAGACTCTGTGCCATAAGGCCCGTCACTGTCAGGCACATGGCAACGAACGCGAGAATAAATTTCCGATTCATCTTCATGATAAAAGTTTTTTATAGGTTAGTAATTCGTGTTTTCAGCGATTGATGCATTCACGTTGCAAAGATAAGTAATATTTCACAAAATACAATGCTCTTTCCGAAAATATTTCTTATCTTTGCCGTCAATAAGCACATTTCACACGGTCATTCAACATTTGACATCCATGAATCTATACATTGCCCGACACGGGCAGACAGAAGAGAACGTACAGCGCATCCTGCAGGGACAGATGCCGGGACACCTGACTGCCGAGGGCATCGGGCAGGCTGAGCAACTGAGGGACATGCTGCGCGACGTGCCTTTCCAGCGCATCATCACCAGCGACCTGCAACGGGCGGTCGACACGGCTCGCATCATTGCCCAGCCGCACGGCATAGAGCCGGAACTGGAACCCCTGTTGCGCGAACGCGACTTCGGCATCCACACGGGCGGGCCGTACATCAAAATCAGTCATGCCCTCGACCCCTCTGCCGAGACGATGGAGCAACTGGCACAGCGCGCTGCCGACTTCCTGAACAAGACAGCCGCCCTTGCCCCATCACCTTTCCCCCTTCGCCCGGCTTTGCCGCTTGATTCATCCAAGAACCCCTCCCCCATCCTCGTCGTCAGTCATGGCTTGTTCCTGCGCGTGCTGCAGGCGGTGTATCGCGGTGTCAGCGTCCGTTCGGTGGAGAAGATGGAGAACGCCGAGTACCGCATCCTGCCCCTGTCGCCCGACATGCACTTTGCCCCCGTGCTGGTGGAGGAAACCGGGGGAGCGGCAAACTAACTACTTAATTCACAGAGACAATGCGCACCGTTTTTCTCATATACACCGGCGGCACCATAGGCATGGTGAAGAACCCACGGACGGGAACGCTGGAACCGCTCGACTTCGACAACGTCCGCCAGCACGTGCCCGAACTCTCGGAACTCGACTATCGGATACGTTCCTACCAGTTCCAGCCACCCATCGACTCGTCGGACATGCGCCCGACGCACTGGGCACAGTTGGTGAACATCATCGCCCGGCACTACGACGAGGTGGACGGATTCGTCATCCTGCACGGCACCGACACGATGGCCTACACGGCGTCGGCCCTGAGTTTCATGCTGGAGGGGCTGGGCAAGCCCGTCATCCTCACGGGCAGCCAACTGCCCATCGGTGTCCTGCGCACCGACGGCAAGGAGAATCTCATCAATGCCATCGAACTGGCCGCTGCCTGCGACGGCTCGGGTCGTCCCCTGGTGCCCGAGGTGTGCGTGTGCTTCGGCGACCAACTGCTGCGCGGCAACCGCTCGACGAAGGCCAGCGCCGAACGCTTCGATGCCTTTGCCTCCTACAACTTCCCTCCGCTGGCCACGATTGGCATTAACATCCATTACAACCGAGCAGACATCCTGCGCCCCGACCCGACGAAGCCTTTCGCGCCGCACACCGAACTCGACAACTCCGTGATTGCCATCACGCTCTTTCCGGGCATACGTCCGCAAATCATCGAGCACGTCTTCGAGATGCCCGACGTGCGCGGCATCATCCTGCGCACCTACGGTTCGGGCAACGCCCCGCAGCAGCCTTGGCTGCTCAATGCCATTGCCTGTGCCACCGAGGCCGGGCGCGTGGTGGTGAACATCACGCAGTGCGACGCCGGAGCCGTGGAGATGGGCCTCTACGAAACGGGGAGCCAGTTGAGAAAGGCGGGTGTGGTGAGCGGAGGCGACATGACCATCGAATGCGCCACCACGAAGTTGATGTACCTGCTCGGACAGGGATTGCCCAGCGAAACCGTACGCCGTCTGATGGGTGAAGCCTTGGCCGGAGAGATTTCGGAGAAGTGAAGGGCCGGGAACAAAGAAGCCGCCCATCGTCATCGCGACGACAGGCGGCTGAATCATGAAAACAATCTTAACTTACCTTAAAAACTAACTAACCTTTCTTTGATTTCGATGCAAAGGTACGGCCTTTTCCGAGACTGACAAAAAAAGCGCACCTCTTTTTACAGAGATGCGCTTTTTTCTTGATGTATGTCAATTCTTCAGTTTGCACACTGGAACTCATCCAGGAAACGGACGTCGTTCTCCGAGAACAGACGAAGGTCCTTGACCTGATACTTCAGGTTCGCGATGCGTTCGATGCCCATGCCGAAGGCGTAGCCCGTGTACTGCGTGGAGTCGATGCCATTGGCCTCCAGTACGGCGGGGTCCACCATGCCGCAACCCAGAATCTCGAGCCAGCCGGCACCCTTGCACATCGAACAGCCCTTGCCGCCGCAGATGGTACACGACACGTCCATCTCGGCCGAAGGTTCGGTGAAGGGGAAGTACGAGGGGCGCAGACGAATCTGCGTGTCAGCGCCGAACATTTCCTGGGCAAAGAGCAGCAGCACCTGCTTCAGGTCGGCAAACGATACATTCTTATCTATATATAGGCCCTCCACCTGATGGAAGAAGCAGTGGGCACGGGCCGAGATGGCCTCGTTGCGATAGACGCGACCCGGGCAAATGACACGGATGGGAGGCTGCTGGCGCTCCATCGTGCGTGCCTGCACCGAACTGGTGTGCGAGCGCAGGATGATGTCGGGATGGGCCTCCACGAAGAACGTGTCCTGCATGTCGCGTGCAGGATGGTCGTCGGCAAAGTTCATCGAACTGTACACGTGCCAGTCGTCCTCCACCTCGGGTCCCTCGGCCAGCGTGAAGCCCAGGCGCGAGAAGATGTCGACAATCTCGTTCTTGACAATCGTCAGCGGATGACGCGTGCCCAGCCGCACGGGATACGGCGTACGGGTGAGGTCGATGTCGTCGCCGGCCACCTCGGCCACCTGCACGGCATCGCGCAGGGCGTTGATGCGGTCAAGGGCCGCAGCCTTCAGTTCGTTGATACGCATGCCTATTTCCTTCTTCATGTCAGCGGGCACGTTACGGAAATCGGTCATCAGGGCGTTCAGTTCGCCCTTCTTACTCAGGTATTTTATACGCAGCGCCTCCACCTCCTCGGCATTGCAGGCCTGCATTGCATTCACCTGTTCCAGCAGTTTCTGAATCCTGTCAATCATAGTCTTTTCGATAAATTTCACGCAAAGGTACGAAATAATTCTTAATTAATGATTCATAATTCCAAATTAAATGGTAATTTTGTAAAACTTTTCTGAGCAACACCGATAATGAAGAGTAAGTCAGTGAGTCTTTTGCCCCTGTTGGTGGCTATTGCTACGTGGATTTCGTGCGACCGAGGACGCACGCAGCCGACGCTGGGCGGAGCCGGTAATCTCGAAATCGAAGACACGACGGAGAGCGACACCGTCCTCATGTTCGAAGACGACAACGAGGGGCTGTCGCTCGAGGACAACGAGACGGAGGTGTTCGGCGACTTCATCTTTGCCTTCACCCACAACGCCCGCTTCCAGGCCTCGCGCGTACGCTTTCCCCTGCCCTCGACCGAGATTGACGGCACGGAGGACACACTGCGAAGCGGACGGCAATTCCGCGAAGCATTCCAACTGCCGGGCAACGACTACTACACCATGCTGCTGGGACAGAAGGAGCAGATGGAGGTGTTCCAGAACGACTCCACGCTGACGGAAGTGGACTTCCAGTGCATGAGCCTGCCCGGACAGACGATGGTCAACTACAAATTCCGACGGACGGACGGACGATGGTTCCTGCACAGCCGCCAGCATACCCACGTGAATGCCAACATGCTCGACTTCATGCTCTTCTACGAACGCTTTGTCACCGATTCGCTGTTCCAGCAGGAGAGCGTGGCACGCGAACTGGCCATCTCTATGGAAGACCCCGACGGGGAGATGGGAGGCATAGAGGGCATCATCGAGGCCGACCAGTGGCCCATGTTCCGCCCCGAAATGCCTGCCGGACGCTTCGTCAACCTCTATTTCGGACAGGCCTTCCCCCACCCCGACCGCCTCTACCTCTATCAGTGCGGCATATCGAACGGCATGCTGGACATCTTCACCTTCCGTCGCCGCGACGGGCAATGGAAACTGACTGCGTATGAGAATTAAAGAGAATTATAGCCTGAAGGACTGGAACACGTTCGGCATCGATGTGCGGTGCCGGAGGTTTGTGGAATACGACACCCCCGAGGAACTGGCCACCCTCATCGGCCAACGGCCGCTACTGCACATCGGCGGGGGCAGCAATCTGCTGTTCCTGGGCGACTATGAAGGCACGGTGCTGCATTCGGCCATACGCTCCATCGAGCCGCGGACCGACGGCGGGGACGTTCTGCTGCGCGTCGGAGCCGCCGTCGTTTGGGACGACCTGGTGGCCTACACCATCGGTCGGGGATGGTACGGACTGGAGAACCTGTCGCTCATCCCCGGCGAAGTGGGAGCCTCCGCCGTGCAGAACATCGGGGCCTACGGAGCCGAAGCCAAGGACTTCATCACCGAAGTGGAGTGCATGGACCTGCAGACGGGACAGCGGCGCGTCTTCACCAACGCGGAGTGCCAATACGCCTATCGCCAGAGCATTTTCAAGACCGACGAGCATCGTGGCCGATGGGCCGTCTTGTACGTCACCTACCGCCTGTCGCAGACCTTCGTCCCCCGCCTCGACTACGGAGGGATTCGAGCCGAACTGGAGCGAAAAGGCATCGACATAAGCGCACTCACCGCCAACCAGTTGCGACAAACGATTATAGAAATACGTAAGGCTAAACTGCCCGACCCGAAGGTGCAGGGCAATGCCGGCAGTTTCTTCATGAATCCCGTCGTGAGCCGGGCCCAGTACGAGGCCTTGGCCCGACAATACCCCACTATGCCGCACTACGACATGGACGCCGAACGGGTGAAGATTCCGGCCGGCTGGATGATAGAGCAATGCGGGTGGAAGGGGCGCTCCCTGGGGCCCGCTGCCGTCCACGACCGCCAGGCGCTGGTGCTCGTCAATCGCGGCGGAGCCACGGGGCAGGACATCGTCCGGCTGTGCGAGGCCGTCCGTCACGACGTAGCCGCACGTTTCGGCATCGACATTCACCCCGAAGTGAACCTGATACGCCCATGAAACTCACGACCATTCTGACCCTCCTGCTGTACTGCACGCTGTCGGCGTGGAGCATCGAGAAGTTCAACCTTGTTCCCGTCTATGGTGATGCCTACTGGACCGACTCGCTGCCGGCCGCGATGCGCGACAGTTACATCCGGGCGGCCGAACAACAACTGGGTAAGCCGTGGATGAACACCAACGTGGCGCTCTTCTCGCTCTACCGTGCCGAGGGCGACCGCGAGAAGTATCAGCAGTTTGTCTACAAGAAGCGCAACCAGTTGGCCGCCCTCGCTATGGGCGAACTGATGGAGGCCCGGGGGCGCTTCCTGCCCGAGGTGCTCAACGGCGTATTCGCCCTGTGCGAAGAGACCTGGTGGGGACTGCCCGCCCACTACGGCCCCAATATGCCGCTCACCGACAACCAGAGCCTCGACCTCTTCAATGCCGAGACGGCCGGCCTCGTAGCCTGGGTGCTCTATCTCTACGAAGAGCCCATCCGCAAGTTCTCGCCGCAACTGGAACGGCGCATCCGCAGCGAAATCAACCGCCGCGTCATCCAGGAAGCACGGCGCAAACGGGAGTGGTGGCGCGGAGCCGCTATGAACTGGAACCCCTGGATATGCTCCAACTGGATAGCCTGCGTGCTCTTCGGCGAGACCGACGCTGCCGAACAGGAGAAGGACCTGCAACTGATAGCGGAGTCGCTCACGGGGTTTGTAAAAGGCTACCCCGACGACGGCGGATGCGACGAAGGCCCCGGTTACTGGGACCGCGCTGCCGGTTCGCTGTTCGACTGCATGCACCTGATCCGCGCCGTGCAGTACGACTGGATGGACCCGTCGTGGGAGGGTAAGGTCCGCCGCATGGCCGACTACTTCTGCAAGGTGAACATCGGCAACGGCTACTTCGTCAACTTTGCCGATGCCGGTCCCCGTGTCGGTGTCCACCTCACCTGGTTCCCCTCGGCCCGCATGCTGGGCAATGAGGAACTGATGAGCCTCATAGCCCAGTCGGCCGAGGAATGCCATTTCTTCACCGACCCCGCCGCCACGTTCACCAACAACTACTTCTACAGCCTGGCCCGCGAACTGATGTTGCTCATGGACGTCCGGGAACTGGAGCGGCAGCGAGGTGAGGTGCGGTTGCACTTCGACTCCTGGCTCGACCGCATCCAGGTGATGACGGCCCGCTCCAAGCCTAACTCCACCGAAGGCCTCTACCTGGCTGCCAAGGGCGGCCACAATGGGGAGAGCCACAACCACAACGACGTCGGCAACCTGATTGTCTATGCCGACGGCCGCCCGCTCATCATCGACGTGGGCGTGGGCACCTATCGCAAGGAGACGTTTAACGACAAGACGCGCTACGACATCTGGTGCATGCAGTCCAACTACCACAACGTGCCGCTCATCAACGGCGTGGCCCAGCGCAACGGCAAGGAGTTTGCCGCCCGCGAGGCCAAGGCCACGTTCGACAAGCGCCATGCCGTGTTCTCTGTCGACATCGCCGGAGCCTACCCTCGGGAGGCCGGTGTCAGGCGCTGGCAGCGCACGTTCGACCTGGCCCGCGGCAAGCAAATCCGGGTGACGGAGCGCTATGAACTGGCGGAGGTGAAGGCCCCCTCGTCCATCGTCCTGATGACGCAGGCGAAGCCGCAATTGGAAAAGGGAAAGGTAGTCCTCACCATCGACGGCAAGCGCTGGGCCGTCGTCTACGACGAGCAACAACTGGAGCCCTCCATTGAGCAGGTGGAACTCGGCGACAAGAAGTTCGAACACCTCTGGGGCACGGTCTACCGCACACGCCTCACCCTGCGCAGCAACCGTCTCGCAGGCGAGGTCAACTGGACGGTTGTAGCCGACAAAACCGACAACTGATGCAGAAAGGGTCGAACTGGCATAAAACTGAGTTCCACACGTGGAACTGATGAGTTCCACACATGGAACTGGCGAGTTCCACGCGTGGAACTCACTTTGATATCGTGAGAAGAGATTGTGTCAAAATACAGAATTTATGTTCCCTGCCCTTTTTTCGAAAAGAAATAGAGATAACGATAATCGTCTGATTGTTGAATTCCTGAAGGTACAAAAGTGGATCAGCAGTCCCGCTTTTTACGGATGCGTCAATGTACTACGCGGATGCTCACTTCATACAGCAAATAGAGCGGGATAGCAACCAGGATGAGTGTCATCACGTCGGGCGGTGTGATGATGGCCGACAAGAGCATAATCA
>JAFSXQ010000305.1 GCA_017444005.1 Bacteroidaceae bacterium
CTTGTCAAGAAGCCTACCAAGCACTGGTACTTGCCTCTCGACAAAGACCAGCAGTGGCTCGAGAAGTGGATTCTGGAGGACCATAAGGAGTGGCGCTCCAACGTCTATGGTCAGTGCAAGAGCTGGCTCGACGGCGGACTGCGGCCTCGTGCTGTCACACGCGACCTCGACTGGGGTATTCCTGTGCCCATCGAAGGTGCAGAGGGCAAGGTGCTCTATGTCTGGTTCGACGCCCCCATCGGCTACATCTCCAACACCAAGGAGCTCTGCGACGCCCATCCCGAGCTCGGCTCTTGGGAGAAATGGTGGAAGGACCCCGAGACCAGATTGGTCCATTTCATCGGCAAAGACAACATCGTCTTCCACTGCATCGTCTTCCCCGCCATGCTGAAGGCACACGGCGACTACATCCTGCCCGACAACGTGCCCTCCAACGAGTTCCTGAACCTGGAAGGCAATAAGATTTCGACATCGAAGAACTACGCCGTCTGGCTCAACGAATACCTCGACGAACTGCCCGACCGCCAGGACGAACTGCGCTACGTGCTCACGGCCAATGCACCGGAGACGAAGGACAACGACTTCACGTGGGCCGACTTCCAGGCCCGTTGCAACAACGAGTTGGTGGCCGTCTACGGTAACTTCGTCAACCGCGCCCTGCAACTGACGCAGAAGTACTACGAGGGCCGCGTGCCCGAGTGCGGCGAACTGACCGACTACGACCGCGAGACGCTGGCCGAGTTCCAGGGCGTGAAGGACCGGCTGGAGCAGTTGCTGGAGAACTTCAAGTTCCGCGACGCACAGAAGGAGGCCATGAACCTGGCCCGCATCGGCAACAAGTACATCGCCGACTGCGAACCGTGGAAGGTCATCAAGACCGACCCCGCGCGCGTACGTACCATTATTTATTTAAGCCTGCAACTCACCGCCAACCTGGCCATCGCCTTCGAACCGTTCCTGCCCTTCTCGTCGAAGCGCCTGCGCCAGATGCTGGCGATGGACGAATTCCAGTGGGATTGGCTGGGCCGTACCGACCTGCTGCCCGTCGACAAGCAACTGCCGAAGCCCTCGCTCCTGTTCTCGAAGATAGAGGACGACGTCATCGCCCAACAGCAGCAGAAGTTGGCCGACACCATCAAGGCCAACGAGGCCGCCAACTACCAGGCCGAGCCCATCAAGGAGACCATCTCGTTCGAGGACTTCCAGCGGCTGGACATCCGCGTCGGCACCGTCGTGGAGTGCGAGCGCGTGCCCAAGATGAAGAAACTCTTGAAGTTCCGCATCGCCGACGGTCTGCAGGACCGCACCATCGTCAGCGGCATCAGCCAGTGGTACGAACCCGAGCAACTCATCGGCAAGCAAGTCCTCTTCGTGGCCAACCTCGCCCCCCGCGAGTTCAAGAACGGCCTCGTCTCGGAGGGCATGATCCTCAGTGCCGAGAACTACGACGGCACCATCTCCGTCACCACCACGGAGCATGAGGTCCGGCCCGGCAGCAAGATAAGTTAAACGCAAGACGATTAAATAAAAAAAGCCGTGGCGCAACCCATATCAGGTGCGCCACGGCTTTTTTTCATATCGGCCCTATCAGAGGGCGGAAACACATTCAAAAGTTCTATTCGATAGCGAAGGTCCAGGAGTCCTCCAAGCCGTCCTCACGGCCCAGTACATCCATTTCGGTATCAGCCTCGGTCTCGGTTGAAAGCACCAGCATGACAGCATCGGTGAGATCCGACTGTATCACTTCAACCTCGGGAATAATATATATCTTCTTCATAGTTCCTGATAGTTATCTGTTACGAATTACTTAACAACCACTTTCCGGCCATTCTGTACGAATACACCCTTCTGAGCCTTCACTACACGCTGTCCGGCCAGATTGTAAATAGCACCGTTTTCGACCTCGGTCTGCAGACTACGGATGGCAGTCTCCACATCACCCAGGAAGAAAGCTTTCACTTCATCAGTACCGTCCGGAGCCGTCAGATAGGCATGGTTCGCCTTCACGCTGGGCTGCTTACCCTCTGCCACGATGTAGAAGGCAACAGCACTCGGATTTTGCAGTACGAACGAACCCACAGGAGCGTCGGTGTCAGCATATACGCCGGTCAGCAAACCTTCGGTGTAGGTGAGAGACGTACCCTGAGCATCGCCTGTCAGCGTCGCATTCCAGGCACCTTCGATGATGTAGGGTTTGTTAGCCTCCAGAGCATCCACCTCGACGAGGGTCAATTCCTTATCGTCAACCTCAGCACAGGTGTATGCCTTCACGTCACTGGGTAGCGCCTGGGCGAAGGGCAACATCACGGTACCCCAACCTGCAGCGGTGGTGTTCACGGTGATAGAGGGCTTTGCAGTCTCAACAATCTTGAAGTCGATGTGCGAGTTCACCGTGAAGACGCCAGCATCCTGAGCACCGATGTAGTTCTCGGCCTCGGTGTTGAACAGGTTCCACTTGCCTTCGGTTGTCGTCGGGATTATGGTTACGACAAGAGCATCGTTCGCTTCGGCGGTTGTGCGAATCTGACTTGTGTTGCCACTGTAGGGAACACCTGTGCAGAGGTAGCGAACGTTGCCGTCGGCATCGATTTGCGACATCTTGTAATTATTGCCCTCCACCTTCGTGAAGGTGAATGCCTGTGCCAGATTCGTGTTGGCAACTTCCTTATACTGGATGGTGTATAAACCTGCATCGCTGCGGCCATTGGCGATATAGGTCATAGCCTCATTCTCGAAATTAACCTCGTTTGCGGCCCAGATGCCACTTGCAAGACTTACTGTGAACAACTGACCATCGGCCGGAGCATTCACCTCAAGGGCGTTGTATGCATCAATGGCAGCTTCGAGGGCA
>JAFSXQ010000306.1 GCA_017444005.1 Bacteroidaceae bacterium
CGCTGAGGGCCAGCGACCCGTTCTTCTTGCGGTCATAGAAAAGGTAGTCGGCACCGGCATCGTGATACAGCACGCCCATAGCGCTGCTGCCGCCCGGTACGTACCACACGCCCGAATAGGGCCGTTCGGCAATCAGCGTGGGGCGATGACTGACGTGGTTGGCCTCGTCGCGCAGGGCCAGATAGCGTCGCTCCACCTCCAGGAAGAGGCTGTCGGCCCGCTCCCCCACCCCGAACAACCGGCCGTAGAAGCGCATCCACTCGGCGCGGGCCAGGGGACTGAACTCCATGTAGTCGGCACACTCGATGATGGGGATGCCCAGTCGCTCCACACGCCCGTAGCCGCCGGAGTTCTCGAAGGGGGAGATGAGCAGGGCGTCGGGCTGGGCATCCATGATGCCCTCTATGCTGGGCTCCATAGCACTGCCGAAGTTGGCCACGCGCCCCTCACTGACGGCCCGCTTAATGGAGGGGATGTTGATGTACTCTATCTCGCAGATGCCCCGAATGGCCGGTTCGCAGCCCAGTTCCTTCACCAGTCCGCAGTGGACGGCGGTGAAGATGCCCGCGCGGCGCAGGGGGGTGCGAACGGGGGTGCCATAGGGTTCATAGGACTCATAAGACTTATAGGACTTATGGGACCTATGGTCTTGCAAGACATAGTGGTGCAGCACGGCGGTGGTGTCCCACGGGTTGCGAATCATCACCTCGGTGCGGTCGGCATAGCGCACCATCGTCAGGTTGCGGGCATACTTCATGGGGATGGTGTCGCCCACCTCCTCCGACCTATCACTCTTGTTGCCTCCGCAGGCCACTAGCGCAAATATCATCGTTATAACGGAATAACGAAATAACGAAATAATGAAATTTTCATATTTTAATGTTTCCATTGTGGTTTGATTTCTACGAATATCTCGAAGTTACGACCCGGCATGGGATGCGACAGGACGGTGACGTATTCCGAACCCGGGAGGTTGTTCACCACGCCTTTCACGGAGGCATGGACGCGCCGCCACTGGAAGGTTTTCTCGAGCGACACGTCGTTCATGTAGTAGGGCAACAGGCGGCCCGTGATGTACGACACCTCGTTGCTGGTGGTGGTGAAGCGCTCGCTGTAGCAGGTCCACTGGTAGCGCAACGTCCACGTGCGCCACGAGAGGCGCCCCGACACGTTGGCCGAATGGCGGGGCACGTAGACGAGTTGCTTGCCGTAGGAGGCGTCGTTGTCGTCCACGCGGTCGCTCCGGTTGATGCTGGGCGTGAAGGCGTAGTTGGCCGTCAGCGCCAGTCGCCACTGGTGGGGCATCCTCACCTCGGTCTGCGCCATCAGTTCCGTGCCGTAACTGTGCACCCGCTTCAGGTTCGCCGGTTGCCAATAGCCCTTGGCGTTGGGCGTCCACAGAATCCAGTCGGTGATGTAGGAGTCGAAGGCGGAGGCGTTGAATTTGAGCGAAAGGGAATTTCGCTCCACACTACCCTCAAGGCCACCGTCGTAGGTGATGCCGCGCTCGGGGCGCAGGGCGGGATTGCCGCCGGGCTTGTAGTAGAGGTCGTCCATCGAGGGGTAACGATAGTTGCGGGCGACGGAGGCCTTGATAACAAATTCATTTCTCTTGCCCTCTTGCCCTTTGCCCCCCAATATGGCATACTCGGCAAACAGGGCCGGGATGAGGGGCACGAAGTCGCGCTTGTAGCACTCCTCGCGCAGGACGGCAGAGAGCGACAGCCCACGGACCGGTCGCCATTTGGCCGACAGACTGAGGTTATACTCCGGGCGCCCCAGGTTGTAGTTGTCGCCGATGTGGAAGGGACTCTTGTCCTCGCTGCGCACATGGTTGTAACTGGTCGACAGACTGCCCGTCAGGAGCCAGTTGTCGCGCGGCATCCAGTCGGCCGAGACCTGCAAGTAGGCCTGCTGACTACGACTGCGCGAGTGGGTGATGTCGGTGCTGACGGTCTCCCGCGTGGTGAAGTAGTCGTAACGGATGTCCTGCCACACGTAACCGCCACAGGCCCCGATGGTCCAGGTGCCGAACGTGCGGTCCCAGGAGAGCACCGTGCGCAGGGCATCCTGCTGGTGTTCGTTCTTGAAGTCCGTATTGTCCTTGTAGTCGACGCTCAGGAAGGGCAGTCCGCGCAGGCTGTGGGTGAACCAGGTCATCAGCCCAAAGCGTCCCGCCTTCGGACTGCGGTAATAGACGTCCTGCAGGGCGTGCACGTCGTCGAAGTAGCCGCTCTTGTTGCGCTCCCGCGGGTGACCAATCTTGTCGTAGTTCGTGTAGCGGTAGTCGTTGTCGGAGGTGGAGTAGACCAGTCGCGTGCTGGTGCTCCAGCGGTCGTTGCCGTAGGTGTAGCGCAGAAACTGGTCGTAGGTGTCGTAGGAGCCGATGCCCTGGATGTACTGGAGCATGTTGCCCTCCCCGAAGAGGGGCAGCGTGTGCATGTCCACGGCCCCGCCCAGTCCGCCGCCCGTCAGCGTGAGCGACGAGGCCCCGTGCAACAGGTTGGCCCGGTCGACGAAGTAGGCGGGGATGGTGCTGAAGTCCACGGTGCCCAGCATCGGTGAGTTTATCTTCATGCCGTTCCAGAGCACCTGGGTGTGGCTGGGCGACGTGCCGCGGAACTCGGCCGTCGACTCCGTGGCGCGGCCGTAACTCTTGATGAACAGGGTGGAGTGCTGCGTCAGGATGTCGCTCATCGACTGGGCCACGTTCTGGTGCAGCACGGTGGTGTCCAGCACGGTCTGCTGCACGCCGGTGTCCTTCAGCCGGCGCTGGGCCGTGACCTGCAGTTCCTTGAGGTTTCGCACTTCCTGTGCGAAACAAGTTGAAAATTGAGAGTTGAAAGTTGAAAGTTGGGCTGCGCAAAACAGTCCAAACGTGAATCTAATATGCTGCACATTCATAACTTTCAACTCTCAATTTTCAACTTTCAACTCATTCCAGATGGCAGTCGCTGATGTAATACACCTCGGTACTTATCTCGCCCAGGTTCGGTGTCGAACCCGTCTGGGCCGTCTGAATCCGGATGAAGTCGATGTATTCGAGGTTGGCTGGCTGGCCGTCCCACGTTCGGGCGTTCGCTATCCTGTAATACCCCATCTTGCCCGCCGGGCCGTCCATGAGGTCGTTCAGGTTATCGGCATAGCCCCACGGATAGGGCGGTATGTCGGAGATGCCGTGTTCGTAGGTGCTGCGGTCGCGCAGACGGGAACCGAAGAAGGTCATCTGCGAGGCGTCCGACTGCCACGGCTGCCAGTAGTAGGCCGAGGGGTTCCAGTAACTCATGTAGGGGATGTAGCCCGTCGTGCCGTCCACGTCGCGCCAGCCGACGGCCGACTTCGTCCGCTCCGGGCGGAAGTAGGTGATGGCGTACTCCGTCCGGTGATTGTCCGTGCCGTACTCCGAGCCGGCCAGTTCGAACCACTGGTCGTTGGGCAGTCCGTCGCCGTTGTCGTCCTGGCTGACCCAGATGATGCCGGGTTCGGACTGGTAACTGAAGGGGTTGCCCTTGATGCAAAGATCGTAACCGGATTGACCATTTACCATTTCCGAGTTGGGCACGCTGTGGTCGAATCCGGCAATGAGGTAACCTCCCTGTCCGCCCAGGCTCACCGACCACTTGCGGCTGAAGTGGGCCAGCACCGAGTCGCAGGCCTGCCGGTGGGTGCAGTCGGGGGGATAGGCCTCGCCCGTGATGATGTAGCCGTTGACCTGATGGCCCGGAGCGGGCATGTATGCGTAGACGCGGTTCACCATAGCCTGCCCCTCGCTGCTGCGGCGATAGGTGCCAGCCGGGGGGCAGACGTTGATGACAATTTGCTGCTCCTGGCCCGTCTGGGGATGGGTCAGGTTCAGGGTATGGCGGCCTTCCGTCGTGGCCGTGAAGACCTGGGCCGTCTGCTCGTCCTGGCCCGTCATGTAGGCGCGGACTCGGATGGTGCGCCCCAGGGCCACGTTGATTTCCGTCCACGGGAACTGCCACTCCGCCACTTCGGGAATCTCCGGCAGTTCCGTGTTCTCCCGCTCCACGACGGTAATCTTCACCTCGTCGCTCACCTCGCCGTAGCGGTTGTTGATGGTCAGTTGCACGAAGTACTCGCCCGGCACGTCGGTGGTAAAGGTGTAGTAGTTGTCGTGCCCCACGGTGTCGCCCTCGATGGTCCACACGTAGCGGCTGGTCTCGTCCAGGTACTCGATGTCGGGCACCAGTTGTATGCTCTCGCCGGTCTGGATGCGGAAGCGGCCTGAGGACATGACCCACGTTATCCGAGGCAGCGGTCCTTCTGGCTGGGAAGGTGTTGCGGGGTCGTCGCCACAGGAGGTCAGCGCGAAAAGCGAAAAGTAAAGAGCGAAGAATAAGGGTAACGTCTGTTTCATTTGAAGGCGAAGTTATTGGGTGTGATGCCCACGCGGAACTTATCCAGCAGCGTGCCGTCGGCCGAGTAGCGATAGACGACGCCCGACTGCCGGTAGTCCACGGCATCGCCCACGTAGATGTCGCCGTTGTGGGGATTAACACCGATGCCGTAGAGGTAGTGGCGACGGCCATTGGCATCGCGCTCGGCCTCGATGAAGGGCCGCACGGGGACGTGCGAGGCCGTCACGTCCATGCGGTAAATGTCGTTGTTTATCAGGTAGAGCACCGTGCCCGTGGGGTCGGTGGCCAACTGCACATTGGCCTCGTCGGTGTCCAGTGCCTGGTCTTGCTCGATGGTCAGTGTCTCGGCATCGATGCGATAGAGATGGGGAACGTTGTCGCCAAAGGAGTCGTCGCCCGTCGAGTAGCCCCCGTCGGTGATGACCCACAGTTTGCCCCGGGCGTCCAGGGCCATGCTCTTGGGCTGGGGGCTGGAGAGGGTGATTTCGGCCTCCACCTCGTCGCGTCGGGTGTCGATGACCAGAATCTTGTCGGAGTAACTCCAGCAGTTGGTGAAGACGCGGTGGCGCCACTGCACCATCTCCTCCGTGGAGTTGTAGCCGAAGGAGGCCGTCTGGCGCGTGGAGATGCTGCCGACGTACTGCATCGTGCGGGGGTTGAAGACGGTGATGTAGGGGGAATAGAGGTCGGTGACGTAGGCGCGCTCGTCGCTGACGAAGTGGACGTAGCGCGGGTTTATCATGTGCTCGGTCTGCCCGGCCGTCAGTTGTCCGCGCACGCGGCCCGTC
>JAFSXQ010000307.1 GCA_017444005.1 Bacteroidaceae bacterium
ACAGGAACTGCCCTTCCTGTTTGCCCGCACGCCGGGCGTGGTGGCCTGGAGCGAGAACGGCATGGGCACGGGCACGACCTACATGCGCATCCGTGGGGCAGGCGACTCGCGCATCAACGTGACGCTCGACGGCGTTTCACTCAATTCGCCCGAGGACCAGTGCGTCTTCTGGGCCAACATGAACTCCTACGCCTCCCTGCTCTCCAACGTGCAGATTCAGCGCGGCGTGGGCACCTCGACCAACGGCGACGGAGCCTTCGGCGGTACGGTGGCCCTGACCACAAAGTTCCCTTCCCTGGATCCTACGGGCGAGGTCAACTTCTCCTATGGCTCGTACAATACGATGAACTATGGCGTTTCGGCTTCGACGGGTTTGCTTGCCGACCATCTTGTGGCAAACTTCGCATGGCACCAGGCGCAGACCGACGGCTTCATCCACGGAACGAAGGGCAGAAGCGGCAGTTACATGACGGGTCTTACCTATATTAATAATGGCGGTACGCTGAAACTCAGTTACAAGAACATCGGCAACTACGAAAAGACGGGTCAGGCCTGGAATGGTGTGACGGCGGGCAATGATGGCTACAGCCTCAATGCCTACGATGGTATACGTACGTACAAGGATATGTACAAGGCTGGGCTGGGACGCTATAACAGCCTATACGAAATCATGCCTGGGGCCGACGAGTATACGGTCTATCACAATCCCGATGGAAGCTATGTGGTCAATCGCTACCAGATGGCGGACGGAAGCCTGTGGCCCCGCACGACAGATAACTTTTGGCAGAACCACAACCTGTTGAACCTTACGTGGAAGATGAACGACCACTGGACGACTACCGGCACATTGCACTACACACGTGGTCATGGCTACTACGAGGAGTTCCGTTACCAGAACAATGGTGCGAAGAAGTTCGGGCTGCCCCTGACGGCTTCCGATGGAAGTAAGACCAAGAATGTTGACTATGTGCGCAAGAAAGGCATGACGCAGGACACATACGGACTAGTGTGGAACGTCAACTATCGCGACGACCATTGGGACGTTATCGGCGGTGCGTCACTCCAGCAGTTCGAGGCCAATCACTATGGCTACCTCACCTTCACGACCAACGACCAGTTGCGTGCCGACCTGTTCACCGACAAGGGCCGCTACAAGTACTATGACAGCGATGCCGACAAGACCGACGGACAGTTGTTTGTGAAGGGCCTGTACCATATTACGGGTGCGTGGGACGCCTTTGCCGACGTACAGTATCGCCATGTCTCGTTCCTTACCAACGGAACGAACGACAAGTTCATCCCCCTGACGGACGGCTCCTACGCCAAGCACCTGCTGAACATCTCGAAGCAGTACAACTTCGTGAACCCGAAGGCTGGATTCTCGTATCATAAGGACGGTCACTCGGCCTACCTTTCTTACGCTCTCAGCCACCGCGAGCCCGAGCGTAACAATTTCACCGATAACGGAACCAAGGATCCCGCCCCACGGGCCGAGAGCCTCCACGATGTGGAACTGGGCTACGGCTATCAGTCTAGTCGCTGGCATGCCAACTTGGGCCTGTACGCCATGATGTACCACAACCAGTTCGTGCAGACTGGCAAGAAGAGCGATATCGGCGAGGACTTGACAACAAACATCAAGAAGAGCTACCGCCTCGGCCTGGAGGTTTCGGCAGGCGTGAATGTGACGAACTGGTTCTCTTTAGAGGCTAACGCTGCCATCAGCAAGAATGCCATTCGCGATTTCGACGAAGTAGTGGAGGATTGGCGCGACTATGAGTACGACGATCCGGCAAAGTACCAGGATGCCATTACGCTCTACCACATCGACGGCGATGGCGATGGTTACCGCACCATCCATCATGGCAAGTCCACGCTCGCTTTCTCTCCGTCGGTCATCCTCAACGGCTTTGCCGACTTTCACATCAAGGGTTTCGAGGCCACATGGCACACCAACTTCGTCTCACGCCAGTATCTGGACAACTCGGCCAGCAAGGACCGCTCGCTGCCTAAGTATACGCAGACGAACATCCATCTGGGCTACGACCTCAACCTCGATATGAAGGGGCTGAAGCACATCGTTTTCGGTGTAAACCTCAACAATATCTTCAACCGTCGCTATGCCAGCAGCGGCTGGGTGTATAGTGCACTTGACGAGAAGTCTGGCTGGACGCCCGACCATCGCTATTACCAGATTGGCTATGTCCCCATGGCCGGATTCACGGCAATGGGCAGTGTTACGCTGAAGTTCTAACGTAGTATCTATTAATTAATCAAGAATTAGAGAATTAGAGAATTTTCCCCCATATTATGTCATTGACAATAAAAGAATTACTCAAGAACAAGAAATTCTCTAATTCTCTAATTCTTGATGAAATTGAGAATCAAGAATGACCGCCTTCCTCGTGAGCCACTGGCTCGACATCCTGACCACCGTCCTCGGCCTTGCCTACATCCTGCTGGAGTACCGCGCCAGCATCTGGATGTGGGCGGTGGGCTTCGCGATGCAGTCCCTGGGCATCGTGCTCTACTATCAGAAGGGCCTCTATGCCGACTGCGCCATGGAGTTCTACTACCTGTCGATGACCGTCTACGGCTGGTGGCGCTGGCTTCGTCCTGCCCAGGCCCCTTCCCCTGGAGGAGGGGGTGGGGAGAGGCCTATCTCGCATTTCCCCCGCCGTCTGGTGGTGCCCTGGGTGCTGCTCATCGCCCTCCTGTGGGGCGCCATCTACGGGCTGCTCCGGGCGTTCACCAACTCCACCGTTCCCCTGGCCGACTCGTTCACCACGGCGCTCTCGGTCGTGGGCATCTGGGCCCTGGCGCATAAGTACCTGGAACAGTGGTTCATCTGGATAGCGGTGGACGTCGTCACCTGCGTCCTCTACTTCTACAAGGACATTCCCTTCAAGGCCTCGCTCTACGGCCTCTACGTCGTCATCGCCGTGCTGGGTTATCGCCAGTGGCGCCGCATGATGAAAGGTGCGAAATGTTAAATTTGTGTTAAAATCGGACGGGCGTGCCCGTCGGTTCGAATCAAATTCATACTTTTGCAATATCAAAATGATATCAGTATGTTAATCTCATAAACGAAAGAACTATGGAAACAAAAGAACGGAAGTTTGAGGGCTGTGTCGTGAACGGCTTCCTCATGTTGTTTGCAAACTTGGTACTCACGCTCGGGTGCATCCCCCTCATCGTGTGGGGCTGTGTGCGGCTCGACGACGGTCAGTCCGCGGGTGGCTGGCTCATGGCCCTGGGCGCACTGTCCGTCATCGTGTGCATCACCGTGTGGTGCGGCTTCATGATGCTGGAGCCCAACGAGGCCCGCGTCATCACCTGGTTCGGCAAGTACTCGGGCACCTTCGCCCAGGCCGGTTACTACTGGATCAACCCCTTCTACGGTACGAAGAAACTCTCCCTGCGCGCCCGTAATCTCGATGCCGAACCCATCAAGGTCAACGACAAGGTGGGCAATCCGGTGATGATAGGCCTGGTGCTCGTGTGGAAACTGAAGGACACGTACAAGGCTCTGTTCGAGGTGGATACACAGACGATGGCCACGACGGCTCAGGGCCAGGTGGGCACCGACGTGAAGAGCATCATGAACGCCCTGGAGAAGTTCGTCCGCGTGCAGAGCGACGCCGCCCTGCGCCAGGTGGCCGGGCAGTATGCCTACGACGACGAGGACGGCGGAGCGGGCGAACTGACCCTGCGCTCGGGCTCGGAGGAAATCAACCAACTCCTGGAGCAGAAACTCGACGACCGCCTGGCACTGGCCGGCATCGAGGTCGTGGAGGCCCGCATCAACTATCTGGCCTACGCGCCGGAGATAGCCGCCGTCATGCTGCGCCGACAGCAGGCCTCGGCCATCATCACGGCCCGCGAGAAGATAGTCGAGGGCGCCGTATCGATGGTGAAGATGGCCCTGGACAAACTGTCGCAGGAGAACGTCGTGGAACTGGACGACGACAAGCGCGCCGCCATGGTCTCGAACCTGCTCGTCGTGCTCTGTGGCGACGATTCGGCACAGCCCGTCGTGAATACTGGAACGCTGAATAATTAGTACCGCCATGAAACGCTACGAATACAAGACGGTCTCCCTCCTGTGGAGGATAGAGCGCAAACTGAACCAACTGGGTTACGACGGATGGAAGGTCGTGGCCGGCACGGGTAACTCGTTGATACTGATGCGGGAGTACGAAGACTAGTGCGAATGGCAAAGACGGCAAAAAACTTCATCCTGCGCATCGATGCCGACACGATGGCCGCCATCGAGAAGTGGGCCTCCGATGAGTTCCGCTCCACCAACGGACAGTTGCAGTGGATCATCACCGAGGCCCTGCGCCGTGCCAAGCGCCTGCCCCGCCAGCGCTCCGCACCCCCCGATGTCACAGACGCCATCTCTTAACCACAGACTACACAGATTACTCAGATTTTATCTGGACATAAATCCACACAAAATCAGTCATAAATCTCTCTCTCTGTTTTTAACACAGATTCCACAGATTAGATTTATGACTGATTTTGTGTGGATTTATGTTCAACACTATCTCTTCAACAACGAATTAAACGAATTTCACGAATTGTTCACAAACCGTTCACAAAGTGAGTTCCACGTGTGGAACTCATCAGTTCCACGCATGGAACTCGCCCGTTCCACACGTGGAACTCACTTTGACGAACCAAACTCGGAAACGAATTTGAATTGCTCGGCTCGAAGAGACGCTTGATTCATTCAAGAACCGTCTACGATTTCTTCATTTAAGAACCGTCCCGGATTTCTTCAACGCAGATTTCACAGATTACACGGGTTCTGTGTCTAATAAAACATAAATCCACACAAAATCAGACATAAATCTCTCTCTGTTTTTAACACAGATTTCACAGATTAGATTTATGTCTGATTTTGTGTGGATTTATGTCCACCTGGATGTGTGGATTTATGTCCCGTGTTATCCGCCCTTACTTGTTCTCCTCGGGAGCCTGGCCGATGAGTTCCATGAACTCGTCGAGTTTCGGGGTGATGATGATCTGGGTGCGGCGGTTGCGCTGACGGCCCAGTTCGCTGTCGTTGCTCTGCAAGGGGTTGTACTCACCACGTCCGCCGGCGGTCAGGCGCTTCGGGTCGACGCCGTACTTCGTCTGCAGGCACTGCACGACGCTGGAGGCGCGCAGGCAGGAGAGGTCCCAGTTGTTGCGGATGTTCGTCTTCGTGATGGGCACGTTGTCGGTGTTGCCCTCGATGAGCACGTCGTAGTCCTTGTAGTCCTTGATTATCTTGGCAATCTTGGACAGGGTCTCGGCGGCGCGGTCGTTGATTTCGTACGAACCGCTCTGGTAGAGCATGTTGTCGGCCAGCGAGATGTAGACGACGCCCTTCAGCACCTGCACGTCGACCTCCTTCAGTTCCTCCTTCGACAGGGAGCGGGTGAGGTTGTTCGACAGCACCATGTTCAGGGAGTCGCTCTTCGACTTCACCTCCACCAGATGGCGGATGTACTGGTTCGACTCGTTGATCTGGTCAACCAGTTTTTCGATGCTCACGTTGTTCTGGCTGGCGTTCGAGAGGCTCTGGTTGAGCGATGCCTGAAGGGCTTTGTTCGACTCTTCCATCTTGGCCATGGCGCGCTTGTTGGTGGTCAGTTGTTCCTGCAGACCGGTGACGCGGACTTCGGAGGCCGACAGTTTCTGCTTGGCGTCGGAGAGGTCCTGCTGTGTGTTCTGGTACTTCTCCATCAGCGTGTTATAGTCGCTCTGGCAGGCGGCCAACTTCTTCTTACTTGCACAACTCGTCAGGCACATGGCGGTGACGGCGAGCAGGGTTAATGTCATCAGTTTTTTCATATCGTTTTCTCGTTTTATGGGGTTATTTATACCTTTTCGGCTTCAAAATTACGTTATTCTTTGGGATTATGACACATGTTTGGGCCAAAAAGTTCAGTTTATTATTGTATTTTAACGTTTCCCGCCCGGTTAGCGGTCGCGGTAGATGGCTATCTCGCCACTGCCCAGGCAGATGCGGTGCTGGGCGTCGTAGATGCAGCCGAACTGCCCGGGGGCGATGCCCTGGATGGGCTGGTCAGAGTGGACGTGGTAGCCCTCATCGTCCAGCGTGATGATGCCCGGCATGAAGTGGTCGACGTGGCGCACCTTGAAGGAGATGGGCACGTCCTTGACTTCCGAGGCCCAAGGATTCGCGGTAATGAAGTGGAAGTCCGCCAGGCGGAAGTCGTGGCCGTACTGCAACTGTGTGTCCCAGCCGTGGGCGACGAAGATGATGTTCTTCCGGACGTTCTTCTTCACCACGAACCACGGGCCGCCGCCGAGGCCGAGGCCCTTGCGCTGTCCGATGGTGTGGAACCAGAAGCCGCGGTGCGTGCCCACGACCTTGCCCGTCTCGATGTCGATGACGCGGCCCTCCTGTTCGCCCAGGAAGCGGCGCAGGAAGTCGTTGTAGTTTATCTTGCCCAGGAAGCAGATGCCCTGGCTGTCCTTGCGTCGGGCCGAGGGCAGGCCGGCCTTTATCGCAATTTCGCGCACCTCTTCCTTCATCAGGTGGCCGATGGGGAAGATGGTGTGGCGGAGTTGGTCGTAGGTGAGTTGGGCCAGGAAGTCCGTCTGGTCCTTCACGGGGTCCTTGGCGGTGCCTAACCAAACGAGGCCCCCTTCCTCGACGCGCTGGGCATAGTGCCCGGTGGCCACGAGGTCGTAGTGCTGGCCGATGCGCTCCTCGAAGGCGCCGAACTTGATGAGCCGGTTACACATCACGTCGGGGTTCGGCGTCAGGCCCTGCTTCACCCGTTCGATGGCATAGCCCACCACCTGCTCCCAGTATTCCTTCTGCAAGTCCGTGACCTCCAGCCGGAGTCCGTACTTCCGCGCCGTGGCCTGCGAGAGTTCGATGTCCTCCTCGGCGGTGCACGACGAGTCCTCGCCCTCCATACCTATTTTAATATAATGGAGGTCGGGCTTGTACCCCTGTTCGCACAACTGGTGAACCACTACGGCGCTGTCCACACCGCCCGATATCAGTACTGCAATGTTCTTCATGGGTGCAAAGGTACGATTTAGCGAGCGAAAACACAAATTTATTTGATGTTTTCCGAGCGTGAGTACCTTCGACCGAAGGTCAGAGATACGAATAAGTGAGCGAATTCGCAATTTTGATGTAACATTTTCCTATCTTTGTTGTTATATAAGTATGAAAGAGACCCGATTCACCCTGCTCGTTGCACAGTTGCGTCCCACACTGATGGGCCTGGCAATGGGCATCCTCCACCACGAAGAGGAGGCCGCCGATGCCGTGCAGGATGCCCTGGTGGCCCTGTGGCGCATGGGCGATAAGGTGACGGAGGAGGACGATGCCCGGCGTCTGGCCGTCCGCATCGCGAGGAACATCTGCCTGAACAAGGCGAAACAGCGCCAACGGCACGGCACACTGCCCCTGGACACACTGCCCACCGACACGGTGCAGGCCCTGACGGCCCGCCAGCGCGACCCGCAGGCCACCCTGGAACAGCGCGAGCAGGAGCGCCGGGTGCAACAGGCCCTGTCGGCCCTTCCTCCGCACTATCGGGCCCTGCTGACCATGCGCCACATCGACGGCATGAGCCACGCCCAGATAGCAGCCATACAGGGCACGACGGAGATGGCCACGCGGACGATGGCCAGTCGTGCCAAGGCAGCATTAATCAAAATATTGAAACTATGAAGACTGACGAAGAACTTTGGCAGGAAGTCCTGGACGTATTCGAGGACAACCGCGAGGCGGTGAAGCCATCGCCGCAAGACATTGAGGCATTGTTGCAACCCGTGGGGAGGCCCGTGCCCCTCTGGCGCCGCATAGCCGCCGTGGCGCTTGCGGTCTTCCTGGTAGGAGGGCTGGTGTGGGCCACCGTGCGCCTCACCATCCCCCGGCCTTCCCCACGTTCCGCATGTTGCGATTCCATTGCGACAATCCAATCAGACGGCAAGGCCGCACCAGCCGACAGTGTTCGCCTCTTCGTCGATACCCGTCTGGACAGCCTGCTCACCATCGTGGCCCGGCACTATGGCCGCACGCTTTGCCTCCAGAGCGAGGACCTGGCCGGGATGCGCCTGCTGACGAAGTGGTACGTCCGTCGTCCGCTCTCCGCCTTCGTGGAGTCAATGAACGAGTTCGAGGGCCTTCGCCTCACGGACGAGCGCGATACGCTGTTCGTTTCATCTAAGGAAGAGGAGGACCAGCCATGAGACGCCTGCAATTAATCCTCTTAATCTTCAATTTTCAATTTTCAATCTTCAATTTAGCACACGCCCAAACCGTGTCCTTCGACTTCCGGAACGCCACGCTCACGCAGGCGCTGACCCAGTTGGCCACGGCCTCCACCGACTACGACATTCAGTGCGTGACGAGCGAACTCGACTCGTTGCCCGTCAACCAGCGCATCCGCAACCTAAGCATCCCCGAGGCCGTCGCCCGTGTCACCCGTGGCTTGCCCGTGAAGGTCAAGACCCGCGGCCACCGCATCCTGGTGGAATACGACCGGCGTGCGAAGGTGCGCACCCTGAAGTTGAACGGCACCGTCAACGACGCCCGTGCCCACAACCAACTCCTGGACGCCACGGTCGACCTGCTGCGCGAGGACAGCACCCTCGTACAGTCGCTCACGGCCACCCGACACTACAGGAGCGACCGCGGCGACCATTGGGAGAGGGCTGAGTTCACCTTCTCCGTGCCCGCCTTGCCTGCGAAGTACATCTTCCGCGTGTCGCTCGACGGCTATCAGACCACCTGCATCGACTACACGCTGGAGCACATCAGTCGGCGCGAATTGGCTCGCGACCTGCCGCCCTTCTACCTGCAACGGGAGGCCGTGGTGATGAAGGAACTGACCGTTACGGCCTCGCGCGTGCGCTTCTATTATCGGGGCGACACCATCGTGTACAACGCTGACGTTTTCCAACTGGCCGAGGGCTCGATGCTGGACGAACTGCTGCGGCAAATCCCGGGCATGGAGATGAAGAGCGACGGACGCATCTACCACAACGGCAAGTTCGTGGACGACCTGCTCTTGAACGGCAAGGACTTCTTCAAGGGCGACCGCAAGATGCTCCTCGACAACCTGCCCGCCTACACCGTGAAAGACATCGCCATCTACGACAAGCAGACGGAAGAAAACGAATGGCTCGGACGCAAGGACCCCATGACGCAGCGCTACGTCATCGATGTCCGCCTGAAGAAGGAGTACATGATTGGCTGGCTGGCCAACGTGGAGGCCGGAACCGGTTACAGGGAGGACCATACGCCTTACCTTGGTCGTCTCTTTGCCATGCGCCATACCGACCACTCGCGCATCGCAGTCATTGCCAACGCCAACAATCTGGACGACGACAGCCGACCCAATAGCGACAACCAGTGGCAGGGCGGACGGAGTGGCCTGCGCCAGACGGAATTGGTGGCCCTGGAGGCGACCATCGAGAGTCGTGACAAGGAATGGAGTTACGGAGGCTATGCGACGGCCAAGCACACGACGGAGCGGAAGGAGCAGACCACCGCGGTGCAGAACTTCCTCTCCTCGGGCGACACCTACGACCATCGCTTTAGTCACAACCGCGACGAGGAGTGGAAACTCACGACCTACCAGCACCTGACCTACAAAAACGACCGGCTGATGTTGCAGTTCGAGCCGAATGTCGAATACCATCGCTTCCGCAATAGCGCCTCCTCCACATCGGCCTCCTTCACGGCTCCCGTGGCCGAGGTCAGCCGACAACTGCTCGACGACCTCTTCTCCACCTCGTCGCCACGCCCCAACCTCCGCGACACGCTCATCAACCGCCAGTTGCGCGAGAGTCTGGGCACAGGGCACGACCTCAATGCCGACATTGACGTTTGGGGCACGCTGAAGTTGAAGCACAGCAACGACATCCTGCGCTTTG